>JADLDG010000049.1 GCA_020846775.1 Nitrospirota bacterium | reverse complement strand
TGATATCACCGGATGACCCGTTAAAATATGATTTCGCCCTCTGCCACCTTGGCATATCGGGTAAATGGAAGGAGGTTCTGTCAGATGGAACAAAATGAGATACGTCTTGATTTTAACTTCATGATGAAGGAACAGATTGGTGAAGATTCAGGTATAGATCCGGGAGACATAGATTTTTTCTCTGATACCGTTAAAACTATTCACGATGAGTTGAGGGGCAAGAGGAAAAGCGGGGAACTCCCCTTCTTCGACCTCCCGTATCAGGATACAAGCCCCATCAAATCCATTGCGTCGGAGATATCAGAGAGTTTTGACAACTTCCTGCTTATAGGCATAGGAGGATCATCACTGGGGCCTCTCTCAATCCATAATGCACTTCACCCTGCATTCTACAACCAGTTGTCAGGAGGTCCCGGCAAGGGAAGGCCGAGGCTCTATTTTCTTGATAATGTTGACCCCGATGAAACCACCGCACTCCTGCAGGTCCTTGACCTTAAAAAGACTGTCATCGTTGTAATAACAAAGTCCGGCGGAACCGCTGAAACAATGGCCAGTTTTCTTGTACTTAAAGCCGCCATACAAAAGACAGCCGGAAAGATTGATCCATCTCAGGTAATAGCAATTACTGACCCTGAAAAGAGCGATTTGTTAAAGATTGCCAGGAAGAATGGTTACAGGACTCTTGAAATACCAGGAGGGGTTGGAGGCAGGTTCTCTGTTTTGACCCCTGTCGGTCTGCTGTCTGCAGCGGTCTCCGGTATCAATATAGATGAGATGCTGTCAGGTGCTGCCATGATGGATAAACGGTGCAGTAATCCCGATACATGGCAAAATCCTGCGTACATGAAGGGACTGCTCGAGTATATGTTTCAAACGAGACAAGGCCGGCATATCTCGGTTATGATGGCCTACTCAGAGGCACTCGGCACCATCATTGAGTGGTTTGTCCAGTTATGGGCGGAAAGCCTTGGTAAAAAACATGGCATTGATGGACGAATCTTATTCACGGGTCAGACCCCGGTTAAGGCAATAGGCGCTACGGATCAGCATTCACAGCTTCAGTTGTTTATGGAAGGCCCTCATGACAAGACTATTACATTTCTGAAGGTCAACAAATTCAATAACACAGTCTCCATACCGGAAGACTTCATGGATATAGATGGGATAAGCTATCTCGGCGGTCACACACTTAATGAGCTGATCCTCGCAGAGCAGAGGGCAACAGAGGTAGCACTTGCAAGGAACGGAAGGCCCAGTTGCCGTATAGACATCCCGGCAATAACGCCTTCAGTAATAGGACAGTTATTTTACCTGTTTGAGGTCCAGACCGCATTTGCAGGTGGTCTTTACAAGATAAACGCCTTTGATCAGCCTGGGGTAGAAGAAGGAAAAAAACTCACATTCGGGATGATGGGGCGAAAAGGGTTTGAAGATAAAAGGAATGAGGTTGAAGAAATAAAGCAGATCAATAAATACATAATTTAATCTGTTGCCTGCCCAGTATATTCATTGACTATTCCATGCTTGAATGTTAAAGTATACGACTGCGTCAGGCTATAGAACATGTTAGATATTAAACTGATAAGAGAAAATCCTGCGAAGGTTAAGGAAGGCTTTGGGAAGCGGGGAGAGAACATAGATATCACATCTCTCCTGAAACTTGACGCTGACAGGATCTCTCTTCTAAAACGTATTGAAGACCTTAGATTCCAGAGGAACAAGAACTCTGATGAAATAGGTAAACTAAAGAGAGAAGGAAAATCTGCAGACCAGCTGTTAGGGCAAATGAAAGGTGTCTCTGACGATATCAGGCAGTTGGAGCTGGATATCCGGGGAGTAGAAGACAAGGTGCAGGAAATCCTGTTAATCCTTCCTAACATCCCTGATGAATCAGTACCGGTTGGTGAGAATGAAAAGGAGAATATTGAAATCCGGAAGTGGGGTAACATCCCTGAATTTAGTTTCGAACCTAAACCTCACTGGGAAATTGGAGAGGCCCTTGATATCATTGACTTTCAGCGGGCGACCAATATAGCGGGCGCCAGGTTTTCTCTGCTCAAAGGTTCCGGTGCGTTGCTTGAGAGGGCACTGATCAACTTTATGCTCGATCTCCATACCAGGGAACATGGGTATAAAGAGGTCGTTCCTCCATTCATGGTGAACAAAAAGACCATGACTGGGACAGGTCAGTTGCCGAAGTTTGAAGATGAACTTTTCAAGATAGAGAGAGACGGCTTTTATCTAATTCCCACTGCTGAAGTCCCTGTGACAAACATCCATCAGGGTGAGATATTGCAGGAAGAGATGCTTCCGTTATATTATACGGCCTGCACCCCATGCTTCAGACGTGAGGCTGGATCATATGGTAAAGATACGCGGGGTTTAATAAGACAGCATCAGTTCAACAAGGTTGAGTTAGTTAAATTCAGCAAACCTGAAGAGTCTTATAACGAACTTGAAAAACTGACTAATAATGCAGAAGATGTATTACAGAGGCTTGGCCTCCCTTACAGGGTAGTTGCCCTCTGCACCGGAGACCTCGGATTTTCTTCAGCAAAAACATATGACATTGAGGTCTGGCTCCCGGCTCAGAACACATACAGGGAGATTTCATCGTGCAGCAACTTTGAGGACTTTCAGGCGAGAAGGGCTGACATAAGATACAAGGCAGGCAAAGGAAGAACGGAATATGTCCATACGATAAACGGTTCAGGGCTTGCAGTAGGCAGGTCACTTGTGGCAATATTAGAGAATTATCAG
>JADLDG010000048.1 GCA_020846775.1 Nitrospirota bacterium | reverse complement strand
GGATAATATAACAGTGGAAGGGGATTTGATAACCCCTATAGCCATGACTGAGGGTTTGAGGTTTGCCGTTCGCGAGGGCGGAAAGACTGTAGGGGCAGGGGTCGTAACCAAGGTGATCGAGTAAAGTCAGCATTATGCAGTTTTAATAGAGGATAAAAATATGAGGGATATAATTACATTAGCATGTACAGACTGTAAGAACCGCAATTATTCTACAACAAAAAATAAGCGCAATACACAGGAAAAATTAGAGATTAAAAAATATTGTCCCTGTTGCAGGAAACATACAGGACATAAAGAAGTCAAGTAGCTTTTTTGGCTTACAGGCCAGTAGCTCCAACGGCTAGAGCACCGGTCTCCAAAACCGGGTGATGGGGGTTCGAATCCCTCCTGGCCTGCCAGTTATTTGGATAAAGGATTAATAAATGTTTGCTAAGATAATTGAAAGTATCAAGGTGTTTGCAGAGGAAGTCAGGATAGAATTAAAGAAGGTGACCTTTCCGACTAAGGATGAGACATTGGGTACGACTGCTGTTGTGCTGGTGCTCGTATCATTAGCAACTGTGTATTTATGGGTAATTGATGTTGCATTGTCAGAGATAATAGCAAAGATTCTGCCATAATTCAGGGGAGTGCGAGGACGTGATGACAAAAGAGTGGTTTGTATTACATACCTATTCAGGATTTGAAAACAAGGTCAGGGCCGGTATTAATGAAAGGGTTGAGACCCTCGGGTTAAAGGATAAGTTTGGGCAGATACTTATTCCTACAGAGAATGTTGTAGAATTAAAGGAAGGCAAGAAGAGGGTTGCTACGAAAAAGGTGTTCCCGGGCTATATATTAATTGAGATGGAGATGTCAGATGAGACATGGAACCTGGTCACAAATATCCCAAAGGTGACAGGGTTTGTCGGAGGCGGGGGCGCCCCTTCGCCTTTGTCAGAGAAGGAGATTGAACACATTATCCAGCAGATGGATGCAAGTGTTTCAACGCCGAGAAGCAGGGTGCAATTCAGCAGAGGAGACGCTGTCAGGATTATTGTTGAGCCATTTTTGGGATTTAATGGTACTGTAGACGAGGTTGACCTTGATCATGGTAAGGTAAAGGTGTTGGTTAGTATATTTGGCCGTGCAACACCGGTGGAACTGGATTTTCTTCAGGTTGAGAAATTATGATAGAAGGGGGAAGGTGATTTATGGCAAAAGAAGTTATAAGAAACATTAAACTGCAGCTTCCTGCAGGAAAGGCTAATCCTGCACCACCAGTTGGACCGGCGCTAGGTCAGCATGGTGTCAATATTATGGAATTCTGCAAGGCATTTAATGCAAAAACTCAGGGTCAGGAAGGCACCATAATTCCTGTTCTGATAAATGTATATTCTGACAGGTCATTTGATTTTATATTAAAGACTCCTCCGGCGTCTGAGCTCTTAAAGAAGGCAGCTGGAATTGTCAAGGGGTCAGGTACTCCTAATAAGGATAAGGTAGGAAAACTGACTGCTGCACAGGTTCGTGAAATAGCTAAAAGCAAGATGTCTGATTTGAATTGTCATGACATAGATGCAGCATACAATATAATTGCAGGGACAGCCAGAAGTATGGGAATAGAAATTAGTTGAAGAGTAGGCAGTTTACCGGGTAATAGTCATTATATAAGGAGTTAGAAAATGGGTAAGAAATATGAGGCAAGTCTTGAGAAGGTTGAAAGAAATAAGGTGTATACCCTGGAAGAGGCAATCAAGGCGGCCAAGGAAATTGCATGGGCTAAGTTTGACGAAACGGTTGATCTGGCTGTCCGTCTTGGTGTGGACCCGAGGCATTCTGACCAGATGGTTAGAGGGGCGGTTGTACTTCCTCATGGAACCGGGAAGAGTGTGAAAGTGGTGACCTTCGCAAAGGGTGAGAAGGAGAGGGAGGCGAGGGATGCAGGCGCAGACTTTGTTGGAGCGGAAGACCTTGCTGAAAAAATAACTAATGGCTGGCTTGATTTTGATTTTGCAGTTGCTACTCCGGATATTATGGCGCTGGTCGGTAAGCTCGGTAAGATATTGGGGCCGCGTGGTTTGATGCCGAATCCCAAGCTTGGAACTGTGACTTTCGAGGTAGGCAAGGCTATTCGCGATATTAAGTCAGGTAAAGTTGAATACAGAGTTGACAAGACTGCTATTATTCACGTCCCTGTCGGAAAGGTCTCCTTTGACAGCAGGAAACTCTTCGAAAATGCTATTTCTGTTATGGAATCTATTGTTAAAAGTAAACCGGCTACAAGTAAAGGACGTTATCTTAAGAGCATAACTGTTTCTTCTACAATGGGGCCGGGTATTAAGGTAGATCCTGTAGCAGTAGGTAACCTGTTTGAGTAAGTTTAAATGCATTAATATATCAAAAATTAAATATCAAAAATCAAAAATAATGATAAGTTAATCCTGCCGGGAGCCGGGATTGATATCTGCAAGGGATGGTTATAAGGAAATAACGGCTATTGCAAGGTCATCAGTATCATTAGTATTTGATTTTTGTTAATTGATTTTGTGTTGTTTGTCTGAGAAAGCAGGTGTCTGCTGACTTAATTGAACCATATCGGTTCAGCCTGCCGAGACTTTAAAAACGGGAGTTCAAATATCCTTTCTCGGCAGATTATTCTACAGAGAAAGGAGGGATAAATCTTGGCGGTACAATCCGGTAAAAAAAATAAGGCAAAGTTAATAAAAGATCTGAATGATAAATTCAGTCGCGCAACGTCGGTAATTCTTACTGATTATAAAGGTCTGAATGTAAAAGACCTGTCAGATGTTCGCAATCGTCTGAGGGGCTGCAGTGCGGAATATAAGGTGGTAAAAAATACCCTTGCGCTTCGTGCAGCAGAAGGCACTGGTGTTCAGGGTCTGAATGATTACTTTACGGGTACTACAGGTGTGGTCATGAGTTATGGTGATATCGTCACACCGATGAAGACCCTGCTCGATTATTCGGGCAAACTCGCCGCTTTCAAGATAAAGGCGGGTGTGCTGGAAGGGGCTGTGCTGAGTCCGGCGATGATTAAAGAAGTTGCGAATCTTCCTTCAAGGGAAGTCTTGCTCAGCAAGGCGCTCGGCAGCATGATGGCGCCTATGTCAGGACTGGCGTCCACGTTACACGGAGTCTTAAGGCAGTTTGTCTACGTAATTAATGCAGTGAAACAGTCTAAAGAAAACTAATAATAAAGGAGAAGAAAATGGCAGAGAATTTAACGATAGAAGATGTCCTTACATTTATAGATAATATGAAGGTTTTGGACCTGGCAGAGTTTGTAAAAAAGATTGAAGAGAGATATGGTGTTTCTGCTGCAGCTGCTATGCCGGTTGCGGTTGCAGGTGTTGCTGCAGGTGGTGGTGGGGCAGCAGCAGTTGAAGAAAAGACCAGCTTTGATGTGATATTAAGCAGTGCAGGCGACAAGAAGATCCAGGTAATCAAGGTTGTAAGGGAGTTGACCAATCTGGGACTCAAGGAGGCCAAGGACCTCGTTGATGGCGCCCCTAAGACTGTTAAGGAAGGTGTATCAAAGGAAGACGCAGAGGCTATGAAGGCTAAACTTGTTGAGCAGGGTGCGCAGGTGGAAATAAAGTAAATAACGGGTGAAAGGGTCAAGGGCCGCGGCGATATCTGTTTTTGCCTGCCCGCTCCCTTGACTCCTTAAACCTGTTGATGACTTAACACTTTTATTTTAAGTTTTTCTGGGGGTAAGTAAAAATATGAGTAATCCCATTATTAAAGGTTGTATAGAAAGAAAAGATTTTTCAAAACTTCCTTCAAAAATTGAGATTCCTGAGCTATTGGAGATTCAGAAAAAATCATTTGAAAAGTTTCTTCAGAAGGATGTAGCTCATGAACACAAGGAGGAAATGGGACTGCAGGCGGCGTTCGACAGTGTTTTTCCTATCTCAGATTTCAATGGGACAGCAATATTAAGATTTACTGAATATTCTCTTGGCGAGCCAAAATATGAGATATGGGAATGTATTGAGAGGGGGATGACATTTGCCGCGCCCTTAAAGATCAGGGTTAATTTAGAGATCCTGGAAAAGGATGAAAAAAGCGGCGCCAGAAGTACAAAAGAGGTCAGAGAACAATGGGTCTATCTTGGTGAGCTGCCTCTTATGACAGATAACGGTACTTTTATAATTAACGGAACAGAAAGGGTCGTAGTCAGTCAGCTTCAGCGCTCCCCTGGAACTTTCTTCACGCATGATAAGGGACGGACTCATATAAGCGGAAAGGTGTTGTTTTCAGCAAGAATAATTCCATACAGGGGCTCATGGCTTGATTTCGAGTTTGACACCAAGGATATCCTTCATGCAAGAATTGACAGGCGCAGGAAGTTCCCTGTGACTATATTGTTGAAGGCTATTGGTTATTCTACGCATGATATATTGAAACTTTACTATCCAATTGAAGATATAGCTATCCGTAATAGTAAATTCTACAGCAAGGTTGATGCAAAAGTTATTAATGGAAGCAGGATACCATATGATATTTTAAGTGAGCAGACAGGTGAGGTTGTTGTTAAAAAGAGCAGCAGGATTACCTATGGAATATTAAAGAAATTAGATAATCAGGGCATAAAAGAAGTGCCGGTGACTGCTGAGGACATGGTGGGCCGGATAATATTTGATGATGTAGTTGACTCATCTACAGGCGAGGTTATCGTCGGAAGCAATACAATTTTAACTGATGTCCTTGTTGAAAAGATATTGCAATCAGGAATAGAAAAGATAAATCTTCTTTATATAGATAATTTTCAGAATTTTACTATCATCAGGGATACGTTATCACATGAAACCATAGAGTCGCAGGAGAGCGCTATAATTGAAATATACAAGAGGCTGCGTCCTGGTGAGAGTCCGACTTCTGAAACTGCAAAGATAATATTTGATAATCTTTTTTTCAATTCCAGGCGTTATGATCTTGCCCCTGTGGGGAGGCTCAAGTTAAATAAGAAGCTTGGCATTGATGTGCCTCTGAGCCAGAGAACCCTTACACCTCAGGACATAGTAGAGACGATACGATACCTTGTTAACCTTAAATCCAACAAGGGTGAGATTGATGATATAGATCATCTTGGAAACAGGAGGGTCAGATGTGTCGGTGAACTCCTGGAAAATCAGTTCCGGATCGGCCTCTCGCGTATGGAGAGGAGCATCAAGGAGCGCATGAATATACTGGATCTTGAGAGCGCCCTTCCGCATGACCTTATTAATGCCAAATCGGTTATAGCCGCTGTAAAGGAGTTTTTCGGCAGCAGTCAGCTTTCTCAGTTTATGGATCAAACGAATCCTTTGTCCGAAATTACACATAAAAGGAGGTTGTCTGCTCTTGGTCCCGGCGGTCTGACGAGAGAGAGGGCTGGATTTGAAGTCCGGGATGTCCATCCGACTCATTATGGCCGCATATGTCCTATTGAAACTCCTGAGGGACCTAATATCGGTCTTATAACGTCACTATCCACCTATGCACGGGTCAATGAATTTGGATTTATTGAATCGCCGTACAGGAAGGTTTTAAACGGCAAGGTTTCTGATGACGTAATCTATCTTTCAGCTATTGATGGTGATAAATATTATATCGCTCAGGCCAATACGCCTGTAAATGATGCCGGTAACATTTTATCAGAAACTGTATCTGCACGTTTTGGAGGAGATTTTGTTACGGTTCCTTCAGATAAGGTCGAGTTTATGGATGTATCCCCTAAACAGATAGTAAGTGTTGCAACATCGCTGATACCGTTCCTTGAGAATGATGATGCTAACAGGGCATTAATGGGATCCAATATGCAGAGACAGGCTGTACCTCTCATACACACTGATGCGCCCCTGGTTGGTACAGGTATGGAGAAAATAGTGGCAAGAGATTCAGGCCGGGTAGTCCTTTCAAAGCGTCATGGAATTGTTGAATATGTTGATGCAAACCGCATAGTAGTCAGGGCTGAGGAAGAAAAGACAAATGAGAAGTCAAAGAAAGAGAGGCATCTGTCTGATGGGATCAGTCTTGATACTTATAATCTTACCAAGTTTAAACGGTCTAATCAGAATACCTGCATTAATCAGAAACCAATTGTTTCAGCTGGCCAGAAGGTTGCCAAGGGAGAGGTGCTGGCAGATGGGCCGGCAACCAGTCAGGGAGAGCTTGCTTTGGGACAGAACATACTTGTGGCCTTTATGCCATGGGAAGGTTATAACTTTGAAGATGCTATTATAATCAGCGAAAGGCTTGTGAAAGATGACAGATACACATCAATACATATTGAAGAGTTTGAGATCGAGTCAAGGGACACAAAACTTGGAAAAGAAGAAATAACCAGAGATATACCTAACGTCAGCGAAGAATTATTAAGAAATCTGGATGAGAGCGGAATTGTCCGTATAGGGGCTGAAGTAGTTCCGGGGGATATACTGGTTGCCAAGGTTGCGCCAAAGGGTGAAACACAGCTGACACCGGAAGAAAAGCTCTTAAGGGCGATATTTGGTGAAAAGGCCGGGGATGTAAAGGATGTTTCTCTGACAGTACCGCCTGGCATTGAGGGTACTGTCGTTGATGTCAAAATATTCTCAAGAAAAGGTGTTGAAAAGGATGAACGTTCAAAGAGTATAGAAAATGATGAGGTCTCAAAACTCCAGAAGGAGCAGCAGGAAGAAATACGTATAATAGAGGATGAGCGCAACAGAAGGCTGAGGAGGTTTTTCATCGGCAAGACGGTTGGTAAGGCCGTAACAGCTTCAGATAAGAAGAAGGTTCTCCTGCCGAAGTCCAGGGAGCTCAGTGAAAATATACTAAAGGAAATAAATGATGAGGATCTTATGGATATCGTGCTGGATAATCAGGATGATATTGATAAGCTCGAGGAGATTTGCAATTATTCACAGCAGCAGACAGAGCTTCTGCAGGCCTTCTATGAGGACAAGATAGGAAGGGTTAGAAAGGGTGATGAGCTGCCGCCCGGTGTGATAAAGCTGGTCAAGGTTTATATCGCAATTAAAAGAAAACTTGCTGTTGGTGACAAGATGGCGGGACGGCATGGTAATAAGGGTGTAGTGTCAGTAATCATGCCGGAAGAAGATATGCCTTATCTTGCCGATGGTACGCCAGTGGAGATGATTCTGAATCCTCTTGGTGTTCCATCCAGGATGAATGTGGGACAGATTCTGGAAACACATTTAGGCTGGGCAGCAAAGGCGCTTGGTATTCATGTAACAACACCGGTATTTGATGGTGCGTCTGAGAATGAGATAATAGACCTGCTCAAGGACGGCGGCCGCTCTGTTACCGGTCAGGCGACATTGTACGACGGCCGTAAGGGAGAGCCTTTTGACAGGGAAGTAACGGTTGGTTATATGTACATGATGAAATTGCACCACCTGGTAGATGACAAGATACATGCCCGGTCTATTGGTCCTTATTCACTTGTTACTCAGCAGCCTCTCGGCGGGAAGGCGCAATTCGGAGGACAGAGGCTTGGAGAGATGGAGGTCTGGGCGCTGCAGGCCTATGGAGCCGCAGCAACGCTTCAGGAATTTCTTACTGTCAAATCAGATGATGTCCCGGGACGTTCAAAAATGTATGAGGCAATTGTAAAAGGCGAGAATTTTCTTACGCCCGGACTGCCTGAATCATTTAACGTGCTGATAAAAGAGTTGCAGAGCCTTGGGCTGGATGTGGAATTGCTTAAGTCCAAGGACGGAAATTAAAGGGGGTCTAAATGGCATTTACAGAGGACAGGGATTGGGAAAAATTGTATAGCCTGTTTGAGAAGCCTAAGGAAGCGGTCTCATTTGATGCAATAAGGATACGTATTGCGTCATCGGAGAAGATAAGGACGTGGTCTCACGGCGAGGTCAAGAAACCTGAGACCATCAATTATCGTTCATTCAAACCTGAGAGAGACGGGTTGTTTTGTGCCAAGATATTCGGTCCTACAAAAGACTGGGAATGTAATTGTGGAAAATATAAAAGGATGAAGCACCGCGGCATAGTCTGTGATAAATGCGGTGTCGAAGTTATCCAGTCCAAGGTCAGACGTGAGAGAATGGGACATATTGAACTTGCAGCCCCGGTTGCCCATATCTGGTTTCTAAAAGGACTTCCAAGCAGGATAGGTAATGTCCTTGATATGACACTGAGACAATTGGAAAAGGTCCTTTATTTTGAAAGCTATATTGTAATAGATCCGGGCCCGGCCAATCTCAATGCGAAGGATGTTCTGTCAGAAGATGAGTACAGAAAGATGCTTCAACAGCATGGTAATGCATTTAAAGCAGGTACAGGCGCCGAGGCTATCAAGGAGCTCCTTGTAAAGATAGATATGGAACAGCTTTATATTGAAGTCAAGTCGAGGATTGAGGAAGCAAACAGTGTTGCCGTTAAGAAGAAACTCAGTAAGAGGCTTAAGATTATAGATTCATTCCGCAAGTCGGGAAATAAACCTGAGTGGATGATTATGAGTGTGATTCCTGTAATTCCACCTGAACTCAGGCCGCTGGTCCCTCTCGATGGCGGCAGATTTGCAACATCAGACTTGAATGATTTATACAGAAGGGTTATTAACAGGAATAACAGGTTGAAAAAACTGATGGAATTAAAGGCTCCGGGTGTCATTATCCGCAATGAAAAGAGGATGCTTCAGGAGGCTGTTGATGCCCTCTTTGATAATGGACGCAGGGGCAGGGTCATCAGGGGTCCGAATAAAAGGCCGTTGAAGTCTCTTAGTGACATGTTGAAGGGGAAACAGGGAAGGTTCAGGCAAAACCTTCTTGGTAAGAGGGTAGATTACTCGGGCAGATCGGTTATCGTGGTTGGTCCTGAACTAAAACTCCATCAATGCGGGCTTCCAAAGAAGATGGCCCTCGAATTATTCAAGCCATTTATATTTCACAGGCTTGAAGAGAAGGGTTATGCTACTACCATAAAGAGTGCAAAAAAGATGGTGGAAAAGGAAAGACCTGAGGTGTGGGACATACTGGAAGAGGTTACTAAAGAGCATCCTGTTCTTCTTAACAGGGCCCCAACTCTCCACAGACTTGGTATACAGGCATTTGATCCAATCCTTATAGAGGGGAAGGCAATAAGACTGCATCCGCTGGTATGTATGGCCTTTAATGCGGATTTTGACGGTGATCAGATGGCGGTTCACGTTCCGCTTTCGGTAGAGGCGCAAATTGAGGCAAGGGTGTTAATGCTGTCTATCAACAATGTCCTGTCACCTGCTCATGGAGCTCCCGTCCTGATCCCGACGCAGGATATTGTACTTGGCTGTTACTATCTGACAAAAGAGCGGTCCGGCGCTAAAGGTGAGGGGAGACTCTTTTCTTCACCTGTAGAGGTACGGATTGCTTATGAGGCAGGTGTAGTTGATGAACATGCGAAGATTAAGATGCGGCACAATGGTGAGCTGGTTGATACTACTGTGGGAAGGGTCTTCCTTAGTGAGATATTGCCGCCCAAACTTCCTTTTGAACTTGCAAACAAGGTTATGAATAAAAAAGAGCTCACCAAGCTTATAGACAGGTGTTACAGAGATGCTGGGGCACGTGATACTGTCGCATTCCTGGACAATATAAAAGAAATAGGTTTTAAGTATGCCACAAAATCAGGTCTTTCTATCTGTATTGGTGATATGCATATTCCTACTAAAAAGGCTGCAATCATAGATGAGGCAAACAAGGAAATCCTGGAGGTTGAGCAGCAGTACTCAGAGGGACTTATTACAAAAGGCGAGAGATACAACAAGGTAATAGATGTATGGGCACATGTTACAGAGATGGTTACGGCTGAAATGATGAGGGAGTTAGGTGGAACCAGCGCTGAAAGGCGTGCATTTAACTCTATTTTTATGATGGCAGATTCCGGCGCCAGAGGAAGTACGCAGCAGATAAGACAGCTCGGAGGTATGAGAGGTCTCATGGCAAAGCCGTCAGGTGAGATTATTGAGACCCCAATCACTGCAAACTTCCGCGAAGGACTGACTGTGTTGCAGTATTTTATCTCCACACACGGCGCCAGAAAAGGATTGGCTGATACAGCGCTGAAAACAGCCAACTCTGGTTATCTGACAAGAAGGCTGGTGGACGTAGCACAGGATGTAATTATCACTGAGATAGACTGCCAGAGTCAGGATGGCATATTCGTTACACCGCTGGTTGAGGGTGGTGAGATAATCGAGCCTATTGAGGAGAGGATTCTCGGTCGTATACCTGTTGATGACATCAGAGACCCTATTACGAATGACGTGATTGTTCCCGCGCGTGAAGAGATAAATGAGGCAAGGGTTGATGCTATAGTTGAAGCAGGCATTGATAAAGTCCTGATCCGTTCAGTGCTTACATGCCAGACTAAAAGAGGTGTATGCATCAAGTGTTATGGAAGGGATCTTGGAAGAGGCGTCCTGGTAGATATAGGAGAGTCAGTTGGAATCATTGCTGCGCAATCAATTGGCGAACCCGGTACACAGCTTACAATGAGAACGTTCCATATCGGTGGTACTGCAAGCAAGGTGGTGGAGCAGACTATTCTCGAGGCTAAACATGGTGGAATAATAAAGTATTCGAATATAAATACAGTCATGAATAAAGAAGGCGACTCGGTTGCTATGAACAGGAACGGGAAGATAATAATTTATGATGAAGAGGGAAGAGAGAAGGAAAAATATTCAGTCGTGTATGGAGCGAGGTTAAAAGTATCAGATAATCAGCAGGTAAAGGGCGGGCAGAAGCTTGTGGAGTGGGACCCTCACTCAATGCCTATTTTGACTGAAGTTGGCGGTAAGGTTGCATTCGGAGATATAGTTGATGGAGTTACAATGAAGGAAGACGTGGATGAAATCACGGGTCTTTCAAGAAAGGTTATTGTTGATTTTCAGGGAACATCTTTGAGGCCAAGGATCTCAATCAAAGATGATACAAATAAGACAGTCAAGATTCCAGGGACAAACACAGTGGCAAGATATCTTCTGCCAACAGGCGCACATATCGTCGTCGAGAAAGGTAACGTAGTTCATCCTGGAGATGTGCTGGCAAAAATACCGCGTGAAATTACAAAGACCAAAGACATTACCGGCGGTCTTCCGAGAGTTGCCGAGCTCTTTGAGACCAGAAAGCCAAAGGAGCAGGCGGTCATCAGCGAGATAGACGGAGTCATAGAATTTGGCGGTTATGTAAAAGGTATGAGAAGGGTTATAGTAAAGAATGAATCAGGTGATATGAAAGAATATTTTATACCTAAAGGTAAACATATAAATGTCCATGAGGGTGATTGGGTTATGGCTGGTGAACCTCTTATGGATGGTTCCGCCAATCCTCAGGATATCTTGAGTATCCTTGGACCGAAAGAATTGCAGAAATATCTTGTCAATGAGATACAGCAGGTATACAGACTGCAGGGCGTTACAATTAATGATAAACATATCGAAGTGATTGTCAGGCAGATGCTTAAGAAGGTCAAGATAGAGGACACAGGCGATACCGATTTCCTCATCGGCAGCCAGGTTGACAAGTTTGCTTTTGAAGAGGAAAATGAAAGGGTCGTTAAGAATGGTGGAAAACCGGCTATAGGGATGCCTGTTCTTATGGGAATAACCAAGGCGGCATTAACGACTGATAGTTTTGTCTCAGCCGCATCATTCCAGGAGACAACGAGGGTTCTTACTGAGGCAGCAGTCAGCGGAAAGGTTGATGAACTTCTTGGTCTCAAGGAAAATGTAATCGTAGGGAGACTAATACCTTCAGGCACAGGGCTTCCATTCTACAGAGAGTCATATTTGATGTCAGTGAGTAAAAAAGAGTCTGATAAACCAACAGAGACTGCAAAATAGCATAAATATCGCTTGACAAATATATCGTTTTCTATTAGTATTGCAAAGTTTTGGTGGGAAACATTATTGTTTAGCTTATTCAAGAAGGAGAGATGGTGCCGACTATAAATCAATTAGTCAGGAAGGGCAGGACACAGGTCAAAGCCAAGACAAAAAGTCCTGCGCTGAAGCAAAGCCCCCAGAAAAGGGGGGTTTGTGTCAGGGTTTATACATCAACACCCAAGAAACCTAATTCAGCGTTAAGAAAGGTTGCGAGGGTTAGACTTACAAACGGCATGGAAGTGACTGCATACATTCCAGGCGAAGGGCATAATCTTCAGGAACATTCTATCGTTCTTGTCAGGGGTGGAAGGGTAAAGGATTTGCCGGGTGTAAGATATCACATAGTCAGGGGAACCCTTGATTCTGCAGGCGTGCAGAAGAGAAAAAGGGGCCGTTCAAAGTATGGGGCGAAGACGCCTAAGTAAAAAGCGGGAGAGGTTTTATTATGCCGAGACATGGATGGGTTAAGCAAAGAGAGACCAGGCCGGATTTAAAGTTTAATGATGTCCTGGTGACGAAGATTATAAGTATTATCATGAAGCAGGGCAGGAAGAGTGTCGCTGAGGGGATATTCTACGGCGCTCTCGATGTGATTAAGGATAAAACTGCTGCAGTGGACCCTGTAAAGATATTCAGGGCGGCAATGGATAATGTGAAGCCGGTTGTTGAGGTTAAGTCTCGAAGGGTTGGCGGGGCTTCTTATCAGGTTCCTGTAGATATAAGGACTCCGCGGCGTAATGCGCTTGCGATCAGGTGGATCGTTTCTTATGCGAGGGCAAGGTCGGGGCGTAATATGTGTGAAAAGCTTGCTGCTGAGATTATGGATGCAGCAAATGGAACCGGCGGTGCGGTAAAGAAAAAGGAAGATACTCATAGAATGGCAGAGGCCAATAAGGCGTTTGCGCACTACAGGTGGTAGGCGTCATCCGGGTTTGGAGGTTTAAGTGTCAAGGCAGTATTCGTTAGAGAAAACCAGGAATATAGGAATAATGGCTCATATTGACGCCGGGAAGACTACGTCGACTGAGCGTATTCTTTTTTATACCGGTGCTTCATATAAGATTGGCGAGGTAGATTCCGGTACCGCTACTATGGACTGGATGGAGCAGGAAAAGGAACGCGGTATTACTATTACGTCTGCGGCTACAACCTGCTTCTGGAAAGATATGCGCATTAATATTATTGATACTCCAGGGCATGTTGATTTTACGATTGAGGTGGAGAGATCGTTGAGGGTATTGGATGGTGCAGTTGCCATCTTTGATGCAGGGCAGGGTGTGGAGCCTCAATCTGAAACGGTCTGGAGGCAGGCAGACAAATATTCAGTGCCAAGGATTGCCTTTATTAACAAGATGGACAAAGTGGGTGCTGACTTTCTGGAGAGTGTTAATTCAATGGTAGAAAGGCTGGGTGCTAATCCTGTGCCTATACAGATCCCGATTGGTGCTGAGAATGCATTCAGGGGGCCAGTTGATCTTATTTCCATGAAGGCAGTCTATTTTGATGATGAGACGCTTGGGGCAAAATTTGTTATTGATGAAATTCCGGAGGAGTTGCGCGGTCTGGCGCAGGAATACAGGGATAAGATGATTGAGCGTCTGGCAGATTGCGATGAAGGTGTTATGGAAAAATATATTGCAGGGGAGGAAGTTACTCCTGATGAGATAAGGCGTGCAATGCGCCAGGGTACTATTGAGATGAAGATAACTCCGGTCCTTTGCGGATCTTCGTTTAAGAATAAGGGTGTGCAGTTGCTGTTGGATGCGGTACTGGATTATTTGCCTTCACCTCTCGATTTGCCTCCTGTAAAGGGGATTGATCCGAAGACGAACGAAGAGGTTGAGAGGCGATCTGATGATAGCGAGCCTTTTTCAGCGCTCGCATTCAAGATTATGACTGATCCTTTTGTAGGGCAATTGACATTCTTCAGGGTATACTCAGGTGTCTTGAATTCAGGTTCTTATGTGTATAATTCTACAAAGGATACCACAGAGCGTATAGGGCGTATTCTTAAGATGCATGCAAACAAGAGAGAGGAAATTAAGACCGTCTACTCCGGTGACATCGCGGCGGCGGTCGGTTTAAAGAGCACCACGACTGGAGATACTTTGTGTGATAAGGACAAGGCGGTAATACTTGAGAGGATGGAATTTCCAGAGCCTGTGATAGGCATTGCTATAGAGCCTAAGACAAAAACAGATCAGGAAAGGATGGGCGTGTCACTTCAGAAGCTTGCACAGGAAGACCCTTCTTTCAGGGTTAAGACTGATGAAGAGACCGGTCAGACTATTATATCCGGTATGGGTGAGCTCCATCTGGAGATTATTGTTGACAGGATGCTCAGGGAGTTTAAGGTTGAGGCAAATGTGGGTAAGCCTCAGGTTGCATATAGAGAGACTATTCGCGGCAAAGTTGAGAGTGAAGGCAAGTATATAAGGCAGACTGGTGGACGCGGTCAGTACGGTCATGTCTGGATTACAGTTGAGCCTCAGGCGTCAGGTGAGGGCTTTGTGTTTGAAAATAAGATCGTGGGTGGAACGGTTCCAAGGGAATATATACCTGCAGTTGAGAAAGGTATAAGGGAGGCCCTTGATTCTGGTGTCCTGGCTGGTTATCCTGTCGTTGATGTCAAGGTGACACTTTTTGACGGGTCATATCATGATGTGGATTCATCAGAGATGGCGTTTAAGATTGCCGGTTCCATGGCATTTAAGGATGGAGCGAAAAGGGCAAAACCTGTGCTTCTTGAACCTATAATGTCTCTTGAGGTTACGGTTCCTGAAGAATATATGGGGGATGTGATCGGAGATATAAATTCCAGAAGGGGAAGGATTCAAAGTGTCAGGCCGAGGTCAGCAGCCCAGATTATAGCTGCTGAGGCGCCTTTGTCAGAGATGTTTGGTTATGCTACGGATCTTAGGTCTTTGACTCAGGGGCGTGCAACGTTTACCATGCAGTTTGCAAGGTATGAAGAGGCTCCCCGGAATGTTTCCGAGCAGATAGTAGCGAAGGTTAAAGGGTAATAAGAAGCAATGAGTAATAAGAAGCAATGAGCAATGAGTGCCGAGCAATGAGTAAGGGGCAAATAAAGTAAGACTTTGGCGTTTCTTACTGTTTTTACTCATTGCTTTCAACCTCATTGCTTCTTATAACTCATTGTTAAATTGCGTACATTGATTAAATTTAGAGGAGGTAGCTGAGATGGCAAAGGCGAAGTTTGAGAGGAAGAAGCCGCATATAAATGTAGGGACGATAGGACATGTAGATCATGGAAAGACTACATTGACAGCTGCGATAACGATGTTATTGCATAAGCGTGGTCTGGCGG
>JADLDG010000047.1 GCA_020846775.1 Nitrospirota bacterium | reverse complement strand
TGGCCGGCCATCCTCTCAGACCGGCTACCCATCATTGCCTTGGTAGGCCATTACCCTGCCAACAAGCTAATGGGACATGAGCCCATCTTGAAGCGATTACCCCTTGCGGGGATCCTTTAAAAGGGAATGACTATCGTCCCCCCTTTCTCATCCAGTATTAGCTCCCCTTTCGGGGGGTTATTCTGGTCTTCAAGGCAGGTTACCCATGCATTACTCACCCGTGCGCCACTTTACTGGGGGTATTGCTACCCTTTTCTCGTACGACTTGCATGTGTTAAGCACGCCGCCAGCGTTCGTTCTGAGCCAGAATCAAACTCTCCAAATAAACTATAAAACCCGATCAAAAAAGTGCACGCTATTTAGTTATCAAAGACCAATTTTTTTCTTAACACAGCGCCATCTGCTTACCAGCCTGCCACTGCTTCGAATCATCACCTATCCCTACAGGCGAAAGCTAATAATAATGAATTCAAAAGTATTTGTCAAGAGATTATTTTAATAAATCTTCTTTTCCCTATTTTTATTATCTGCTCCTGTCCGGGATTTAAATCCATATCACTATGTGATACCTTTACGCCATCTATCTCAACTGCGTTCTCCTTAATAAGCCTGACAGCCTCTGAATTACTCTTCGTCATACCTGAGGCAGTCAGAACGTGCGGTAACCATCTTTTTTCATCTGGCACAGTATATTCGGGGATTTCTGCAGGCAGACTATTTCTGCCGGAAAAGACTCTCTCAAACTCTTCCCTTGCCTTAATGGCTTCATCTCTGTCATAAAATCGCTCTACAATCTCCTCTGCAAGTCTTTTCTTTGCCTCCATAGGGTGGGCAGATTTAACTTCATCCATATCCCTCGATGTCAAGAGCTCATAGTATCTTATCATAAGCTGATCATCTATAGACATGATCTTACCGAATATTTCCTTTGGAGATTCCTCAATGCCGATAAAATTCTTCTGGCTTTTACTCATCTTCTTGATTCCATCAAGGCCTTCAAGTAAGGGCATCGTAATAACCACCTGTGGTTCCTGCCCGTATTCTTTCTGAAGATCCCTTCCAACGAGGAGATTAAACTTCTGATCAGTTCCACCTACCTCGACGTCAGCATTCAACATGACAGAGTCATAACCCTGTACCAGCGGATACAGGAACTCATGAATACCTATAGATTGTC
The DNA here is from genome assembly GCA_020846775.1 of Nitrospirota bacterium. NCBI lineage: Bacteria > Pseudomonadati > Nitrospirota > Nitrospirota bacterium. Next base: position 30,909 of record JADLDG010000047.1, on the reverse strand, counting down.
CTGTACTATATCTTCTTTTAAAATCTTCTCTTTCGAGCATCCTGGCTACAGTATATTTAGCGCATAAATGAACGATCTCTTCACCGGACATGCTGTTCATCCACTGACTGTTAAACACAACCTCTGTTTTTGATGGATCAAGAATCCTGAAGACCTGTCTTTTGTATGTAGCTGCGTTTTCTAAAACTTCTTCTCTTGTCAACGATTTTCTCGTTTCGGAGACACCGCTGGGATCGCCGATCATACCAGTAAAATCGCCAATAAGAAAGATTACCTTGTGTCCGAGTTCCTGAAATTGTCTGAGTTTGTACAATAAAACCGTGTGCCCTAAATGCAGATCAGGCATAGTAGGATCAAAGCCAGCCTTTATTTTTAAAGGGGTATTCTCTCTCAGGGCTTTTTCAAGTTTTACTGCCAGAAACTCTTCTGATATGACTTCAACTGACCCTCGCTTTATAAGGTCAATCTGTTTTGCAACATTGTTCTCCATGATAATCACGGTGTCAGCTACTTCACTTCTTCAATATAGTTCTGATATTCACCGGAGTTCATTAATTGACTGATATCTTCAGTGTTATTCATCTCTATAACTGCAATCCATCCCTTTCCGTAAGAGTCGTCATTGATAATTTCCGGCGTATCACCAAGGGCACTATTTACCTCAATAATCTTACCCCCAACCGGGGCCTCAATTGCTGACGTCGTCTTAGTTGATTCTATCTCTCCAATGACCGCATTCATCTTAACCTCAGAACCTGTCTCAGGCAGTTCTACATAAACTATATCACCTAACTGTTCCTGAGCATAATACGTAATTCCTATTTTTGCTTTCTTACCATTTGCCTGCAGCCACATATGATCCTTATGGTACTTCAAATCATCCGGATACATCCTAAAACCTCCTAAAATAAAATTTCCATTCTTCCAAAGAAATATGGTATCTCGAAATCAGCAGATGCCTGAGAGTCCGAACCGTGAACTACATTGAACTCTATGCCTTCGCCAAAGTCAGCTCGTATTGTACCTTTAGCTGCTTCAGCCGGATTCGTTGCGCCCATTAGCTCTCTGTTTCTCCTGATTGCATTGTCGCCCTCGAGAACCATTGCCATTATTGGCCCTGAAGACATATACGTAGACAGGCTGTCATAAAATGGCCGATCCTTATGAACCAAATAGAAACCTTCTGCATCCTTCTTTGAAAGACACAACATCTTTGCGGCAACCACTTTAAGACCATTCGATTCAAAACGTCTTATTACTTCACCAATAAGATTTCTTCTTACACCATCGGGTTTAATCAGCGAGAGAGTCCTCTCCTTCATGCGTTAGCCCCTCCCCTGATAATTCTCGACCTTCTCGAGAGTTTTTTTTTCTGGGCTAAAACATTGTAAATTTCAAGCCTGTTAAATTTATACTTAAGAGTACTAATAGGAATACCAAGCGTGTTTGCTGTCTTTGTCCTGCTCCACCTCTCCTGCTCCAGGGTCTTTAAAATAAAATTCCTTTCAAATGTCTTACATGCCCTGTCAAGAAGACCATCTTCAGTCTCTGCCTTTACCTTCTCGTTTATATAATAGTCAACGGGGATATCCTCCTGAGAAATGAAACTACTGTCGGCAATAGCTACGAGCCTTTCCATCAGATTTTCAAGTTCACGGATGTTTCCCGGCCATTTGTAATTCATCAATATTGTCAAGGCCGAGTCAGTAATTTTATTTACATCCTTTCTGAAGCTCTTACTGAATTTATCCATAAAATAACGGATAAGCTCAGGGATATCTTCTGTCCTTTCTCTTAACGGGGGAAGCTTTACAGGGACGACATTTATTCTGTAATACAGGTCTTCGCGAAAACTTCCTTTCTTGACAGCATCAGAAAGATCGGCATTCGTAGCAACAATCAACCGCACATTTACTTTGACGGTCTTGTTACTTCCAACCCTCTCAATCTCTTTATCCTGAATCAGACGCAATAGCTTGCTTTGAATATCGTACTTAAGACAACCAATTTCATCCAGGAAAAGGGTGCCGCCATCTGCAAGCTCAACCTTACCATACCGTTGCCTGACAGCTCCGGTAAAAGCCCCCTTCTCATGCCCAAAGAGCGTACTTTCCATAAGATTCTCAGGTATGGCGGACAGATCTACAGTTACAAAGGGTTTATCACTGAGATTACTCATTTTGTGAATATGTCTTGCCATAACCTTCTTACCTGTACCGGTATCTCCGAGCAACAATATGGTTGAAGGAAGTTGGGCTATTTTACTTAAAGTCTCATATATCTGACGCATGACTACACTCTGACCGATTATAATCTCTGTCGTTGAAAGTTGTTCAACTTCACTTCGAAGATAGCAGCGCTCTTTATAACATTCAATACGGTCACGCAATCTGTCAACCAGGGTTAACAACTCATCAGGATCAATATCCTTGGTAACATAATTGTATGCCCCGAGCTTCATGGCGCTCACGACTACATCAATATCTTTAAGAATTGAAATAACCATGACTTCCACCTGAGCATACTTATCTTTGATTACCTTCAATACATCAAGACCATTAATATCAGGAAGCTTCAGGTCCAGCAAAACAATATCTATATTTTCCTGGTCCAGTAAGCGAAGTCCGGCGCTTCCGCTGGATGCCGTTGACACCGTGTATTTATCCTTCAATATTGTTACAAGAAATTCACGCATACTCTGATCATCGTCTATTACTAATATCTTTAGTCTTTTGTCATCCATGTTAACTTCTCTCCCTTTTTCATTTTTTTGTTAATACTATATAAAAGCATATTATCAATAAGAGTGCAAGTAGTCTTCAAACATTTATTACAATTTTTACACAGTTATTATTTGCCGATTGACAGTAAAAACCCTCATATGTTAAAAATGAGCTCATACAATGTCCATGTGACAGGTGTCAGGATCAGGTATTATGTAATAACTCCTGTCAAAACTATAAAGAATATCTCTGGCAGACAGGAATGCAGACAAGGCTGACGACGAGAAATACCGTAGACAAACTTCTCCGGGTAATACTCAAAAATGTCCAGATGCAAGGACGGAGGGTGGATTTGAGAGGAGGCGTACTTTTTAGTACGTTGAGTCTCAAATCCACCCTCCTGACGCCGCTGATGGGCGTTTTTCAGTATTACCCAGCCGGGGTGGTGGAATTGGTAGACACACGGGACTTAAAATCCCGAGGACCGCAAGGTTCGTGGGGGTTCAAATCCCCCCCCCGGCACTAAATTTACTAAAGGTGATGGGGTTCACCTTATAACCGCCTGAGACGGCTGATAACTCCTGTCTGCAGCTGATAATGCTTTCGAAAAACTTATGAAAGCAGATATTGTCCCTTTATTAGTCGGTCTTTTTTGTATTCCTTTCAAGCCTTCTCTCTCTGAAGGTAGGGGTCTCAATGGATCCTGCATGCATCCCTTATAGCCGGGACAACACTCTCTGAAACATCAATCGCTGTTGTTTACTCTGCCCCTGTTGAAACCAACCTGTCGCAGACCGAGGTCGGAAAATTCATTATTGCATCAACTTTCATCGCAATCTTTGTTGCTACGAAATTTTCACATTATATCTTTGATAATCCAAGGTTTAAAAACAAGGTGATAGAGCCAGAGATCAAATATATACTCCTGCTGCACCTCCTTCTGGTATATTTTGCTAAAGTCGGGAGCGGACACGCTATCCTTCCCGCCTTTATTTTGATAGCAGATTAAAACTTGGCTTGACAATCTTCTTTTTTATGATTATAATTTGGACATTTATTTATACCTATACATTTTCAATTTTTTAACCACATCAGCTGAGACATCACTTCATGGACACACCTGCGATTAGGTATATAATTTGCAAGCTTTAACCATCAATAGTTTATTTATTTTACAGGAGGGTGGAATTTTCAGAGCCACCAAATAAGTTTATGAGTGACAATCTACCTTTTTCAGTACGCAAAAAGGGCAACATAGCCATACTGGATTTATATGGAAAGCTTATTGGAAGCAGGGCAGTTCATCTTAAAGATGAACTGCGCCAGTTGCGGGAATCAGGTATTTCAAGTGCAGTCCTGAACTTTCAGGGTGTCTCATCTATAGATTCTCTTGGGGTCTTTGCTATTCTATCAGGCCTTGAAAGCGGTCTTATTACCAAGATTTTCCACATGAATACCAATTGCAGGGACATCTTTGAGCAACACAACAAGACGCATGTAATTCCTATTCTGGGATCTGAAGAGGAGGCAATAGAGGGAACAAATGAGGTTCCTGTCATAACCAAAGAGTTGAGGAAATACAAGCGTGTCAAAACAAATATTCCTATAGAAATATCCATAGGTTGTCAACTACAGCAGGGTGTACTCCTGAATGTAAGTGAAAGCGGCGCTCTTGTAGGATTTCTGGACTCACTGACGGAAGACCAGAACAGCATCAGGCATATTAACATAATAATGAATGTGCCTGTTATCGGCTCAATAGAGCTGGAGGGGAAACCTGTTAGGTTCAGCGAGACCAGCGATATGCACACAGTTGGCGTTGAACTGATTTCAGCTGAGAAAAACTGGAGGCTTATTAAGCAAGTATGTGAAATTAATACACAACTATACCAATAGACCATCTAACCCAAATCAGAACTATTCCATTCTTATCTTCTCTTTTTTATTATGTTTTTCTATTATTGACATTATCACAACATGTAGAGTAATATAGTTAAGTTAACTATTAGCACTTCAAAAAAATAATCCAATTAAAAGGAGCTACTTCCCTCCTATGGAGCTCTTCTGGGAAAAAGTATTAGGGTTAAGGATAAGCAAAAAACTCGTTGAGGTGTGCAACAACTGGGGATTTAATATCCACTACTACAACAGCATTGGCCAGGAGATTAGAAGCGTTTACAAATCTGATGCCTCGCTCTGCAATTTTGTTGAACAATCACCCCTCGGTAAACAAGCCTGCAACAACTGGATTAAGAAACTCACATCTGAAACATTAGAAACGAGACAACCTGTCATAGACAAATGCCCTTCAGGCCTCACGGGACTTATAGTCCCGATTCTTAACAGTGAGAACTGCCTGGGATATGTAATGGCTGTTGGAGTTGTGGATCGTACGCTGGGCGATAAGGAGATTGACGACCTTACGAATGATGCACTGCAATTAGGTATAGATGCCGTTGAGTATGAAAACAAGCTGAGAGATGTCCCCGTTGTTACTTCAGAGAAATTAGAGGTATTTAAAGGCTTGCTGCAGACCATGGTCGAAGAGATGGTAAGCTACCAGAGGGAGATAACCAAAGAGGAGCACCCAAACCCTCTGATGGAGATGCAGAAAAAATTCGATTTCTCCAGTGTCGTAGGGAAAAGCGCCCCTCTTTTGAGAATATTCGGGACTCTTGAAAAGATTATACCAAGCGACAGCACTGTACTCCTGCTCGGTGAAAGCGGGACCGGCAAGGAAATGATAGCCCGGATAGTTCATTTTAACAGCCCTCGCAGAGACAAGGCCTTCATTGCAGAAAATTGCAGTGCCTTTAGTGAAAACCTCCTGGAGTCCGAACTGTTTGGCCATGAAAAAGGCGCTTTTACAGGTGCAATTGTCCAAAAAAAGGGGCTTTTTGAATTGTCTGACGGCGGTACTTTTCTCTTGGACGAAGTCGGTGATACAAGCCCTGCACTCCAGACAAAACTTCTCCGCGTGCTTCAGGATGGCGTTTTTAAACGCGTTGGCGGTACAAAGTTTATACATGTTGACGTTCGCATTATTGCAGCTACAAATAAAGACCTGAAGAAGATGGTGGAAAAGGGGACATTCAGGGAAGATCTCTATTACCGTTTGAATGAGATAAAGATTCACCTGCCGCCTTTACGTGAGCGGACTGAAGATGTAATCCTGCTTTCAAATTATTTCCTTACAAAATTCTGTACAGAGCGTAACATACCTGTTAAGCAACTGTCTGAAGAGGTACTTGAATACTTTTCAAATTACAGTTGGCCTGGCAATGTAAGAGAACTGCAAAATGAGATAAAGAGGACTACACTGTTATCCGGTTTTGATACAGTCATTCACAGGAAGCTAATCTCACCCAATATCGTGGAAGAAGTAGAAAAAAAATCCTATTTAAAGAAACCCAAGGCAAGCGGTACACTAAAGTCAATTGTAGAAAATATAGAGAGGGATGTAATACGTGAAGGGCTTGAACGGACAAGCTGGAATAAAAGCAAATTGGCCAGGGAGCTTGGAATCAGCAGAAAGAATCTGATACTAAAGGTAATTAAGTACGGTCTTGAAAAAGTCGAGAAAAAACGACGCAGTTGATAGCTTATCAGACTAATTACACACCATATGTATTAAATATATACACCTCAATAAATTCTTTAAAAACAAAGCGTTAACAAGTCGGAACATTATCCCGGTCATTTCCGTATAATATTAACACATACATAGCCTGTTCACACTCAAGAAAAACACCTTGACATTTGTTGAGCAAATCATGTAAGAAGAAACAGACCTTTTATACGTCATCAATGAATAGGCTCACAAATGGTCTTAAAATGCGAGGCGTGTCACCCTGAACCTTGCGCAGAACTCGTTTCAGTTTTGATTATAAATCTCATATTTAAAGATTGCGAGAAATTTGGTATGACAGGAAAATGAGACTGCTTTTAAGAATAAACATTTTTTAGTTTATTTTTCCAATAGTTACAATGGCATGCTTGTTGCTAATTTAGTAATGTAGATTTATCCCCCTTTTTAATAAAAGGGCCGTATTTATCCCGGTATTAACAATGGGAGGGGATATTTACATAATGAAAAAAAACTATTTATTAGTACCGGTCGTTTTAATAGGAATTATTTTGCTTATAACAATATCGGCAACAGGTAACTCAATGATAGGTTCCAAGCATGACCTGGGTTATTTAAATCAAAGGGCATTCGGGAGTAACGTCGGTCCCATGCAGGGGACAGCATACATTGACTTCGGCGAAATATGCATATACTGTCATACACCGCACAATGCTGATCCCGTTGCCCCTTTATGGAACCGCCAGTTGCCATCTCATTCAAGCTATAAGCTATACACAAGTCCAAATTTTGATTCCCAGAATAATGGTCCTGACGGGATATCTCTCGCATGTCTGTCATGTCATGACGGGACCGTAGCTGTTGACGCAGTTGTAAATCAGCCAAGAAGCCGGGAAATTACAGACACGGGAGTCCACTATCAAATGAAACCAGGTAGTGCAGAAGCTGGTGGAAATGCGTGTGGAAAGTGCCACAGCCAGAACTCGGGCGCTTATGGCGGTATGTCAGGAGCACATGATGCAACACTGAAATATCTGCAGACTGACCTGACAAATGACCACCCGATTTCTATTAATCTCCCTTCCTATAATATTGACCCGGGGTTTAACCAACCAGCTTTAATAACCAAAGACGGCGGGAGGGAATTCCCTAATGGAGTGAAGACATTTGCCGGCGATAAAATTCAGTGTGCATCATGCCATAACCCACATGACCCGGATGAAAGAAATGCAGAAGGAAGGGACCCGTTTTTACGGGCTTCCAACAAGTCAAGTTCTTTGTGTTTGACATGTCATCAGAAGTGATGATAACCCTCTCCTTTTACCGGAGGGGATAAAAAGGGAGGGCGAAGAAATAAGGATACGTTATTTTATATGGACAGTAATAGTAACTGCGACCATCACCGGTTGCGCAGGCAAACAGAAGGAAGGGGATCTTATTTGGCCGCTGCCCCCGGATCCACCAAGGATTAAGTATTTATACAGTATTTCGTCCTCTGATGATGTTAAGGAAGAGACGTTTTTGAATAAGTTGAAAGAAGTAGTTATTGGGCAGGATGTGGCATCTTCTTTAACAAAGCCATACGCAGTACATGCTGACAGAGAAGGCAGAATCCTGGTAGCAGACAGCGCATGGGGCAAGGTGCTTGTTTTCGACAAGAAGAATCATAAGTTTTCAGTTATCGGCACGAGTGGCTCAGGCATACTTAGCAAACCACTCGGGATTACTACAGATTCTATGAACAATGTATATGTCACAGACAGCGCCCAGAACAGGGTAATCGTTTACGACAGGGATGGGAATTTTATAAAGGCTCTGGGTAAACAGGGGACATTTGAACAGCCTGTTGGAATCGCCTTAAATGAAGAGGCAGGTCGAATTTTTGTAGTAGATACAAGGAACCACCATGTACAGGTGCTCGATATGGATGGCAACATAATAAAAACAATAGGTCAGCGGGGAACTATGGATGGGGAGTTTAATTTTCCTACAAATATTGATATTGGTAAAGATGGTACGGTATATGTAATGGATAGTTTTAACTTTCGTGTTCAGATCTTTGATGCCGATGGGAAATTTCTCAAGAAGTTCGGGGGAGTAGGAACCGGCTTAGGTATGTTTTCAAAACCAAAGGGGATAGCCATTGACAGCGATGGCGATATCTATGTAGTAGATGCTGCATTTAATAATGTACAGATATTTGATCGTGATGGACGGCTGCTTTTACCTTTTGGAGAAATGGGCACGAGTCCCGGGCTCTTTTGGCTGCCTGCCGGCATGGATATTGATGATGAAGATAACATATATGTAGCTGACCAATATAACAGACGTATAAACGTATACAAGTTTTTGGGAAGTGGCACAACTACAAACCCAGACCCCAAAACAGGAGGTGAAGATGAAAACAACAATTAAGTCAGAAAATATTCATAATCAGAAAGGAGGTGAAAAGAAAATGAAGTATTCAAAATCAAAGCTTGCAATTGGAGCTGGCATTTTTACTCTGGCCGCCGTCGCTTTTATAGGCAGCAGCTGGGCTACGGAGAATGTGCGTCAAACCAAGCATAACTTATCGGTTTCACGAACCATAGACAACAACCTGAAGTTTTCAGAGACAACGGAAGTATGCGTGTTCTGCCATACGCCTCATGGCGGAAGGACAGACGTGGCAGGTGGTTCAGCCCCTTTGTGGAACAGAGCCCTATCTAAAGCAACATACGTTATTTATGATAGCCCGAATTTTGATGACGGTGCGAATAATGCAGGACAACCACGGGGTGTATCTGTAGCCTGTTTGTCATGTCATGATGGGACCGTAGCATTTGACTCACTGGTCAATCTCTCTGGTTCAGGGGGATATATTGCTGGAAACGATATCGGTGGTGTCGGTAATGTCAGAGCTGGCTGGACTGCTACAGGGACATATGTGACTGATGGGAAAGTGGTAGATGGTGCATTTGCTGCTCCTGCAGGACCTTTTCCAATGTTGGGAACAGATCTTTCCAATGATCACCCTGTCAGTATGAGGATCTGCAATGGAACAACAGCGCATGACCCGCAGTTTGAAGAAGCATGCACCAACTCTTCTGCCCCTACTAATAATCCAGGCATTCTGAAAATCTCACGTGGAGGAACAAGAGAAGTTCCTACTGATATCCGGGATACTATAAGGGCTTATAAATCGGATCCGACAGGTGACGCAAGTGGATGGTATATCGAATGTGCCTCATGTCACAACCCTCATGAGGGTACAGCTACACGCTTCCTGAGATATCCGACAGCTACACCTCAGGAAAAAACGGATTCCGGACTAGGGCTTGCTACAGCAGAAACGGACAGGAATAAAGGTAGTTTAGTCTGTCTTAGCTGCCATCAGAAATAGCGGGATGAGGAACTCCAGGTTATAGCAATTTGTGAATCAGGGTAAGGGAAATTGTCTCCCTTACCCTTTTGGGTTTGAAGGGAGAGGGGTGATTGGGTCTCCTATTACAGGATTGTGGAAAAGTATATTTATTGTCATTGCAGCAGGAATTATATTATTTCTTATTCCTAATGACGTCCTGTCGTCTCAGTCATTAAATCTCAGCGGTCTTGTAGCTCTTGATTATCATACTAACATCACAGTAAGTGACGCTGCTGATCAGAAGTCAACGAGCAAGACTTCTGATTTCCTCCAGACTTATGCAATAAGCAGCACTGGGATTATAGTTGATCCAAGGCTCGCTTCCTATTCAGCCAGCATCGGTATTGCAAATTCTGTTTACAGAAATAATCCGGCAGAAGGAGAATCTACAAAAGTAAGCCGGGACATAGTTACATACAGTCTTCAGTTGAATATTATGCCGGTTCGTTTTCCTATAAACGTTTTCGCACAGAGAAATTTGATAGGCATTGAAAACGCACCTGATTTGATCTCTGATACATACAATATTGGCTGGTCTGGTATCCTCAGGAGTCAAACAGCCCTGAGATTGACACTTATGCAAATCAGTACAAATTATGAAGATAATATTGAACCCAGGGATACTCGCGTAAGGATAGCCAATTTTGGACTTACTCAACCATTGAGGTCAGGATTTCTTGCTGCCAACTTTCAGTATACAGATTATTTCACGATGACTACACAGATTAAAACCGCACAACAAATTGAAAATGATGAAAAAAACAATATCAACTGCACTGACAAGACACAGATCGGCCCGATAGAAGAAAACAAAATACGATGCAAAAACGAAACACACAGCAAGGTAAACAGCTACAGTCTGCGTGGAGAGAACAGGATCTCTCCTTTCCTTTTTCTAAGCGGAAATGTTACATATTTCCCAACAGGAAGTTACTATACCCCTGGTATTACTACTACTGCCGAGACAACAGGAGACATAGGTCTACTTAACCAGGCGGATAGATTCACACAAAGCGGTAATTATTCATTTCGTAAGACTTCAGGTGGTGATATCCAAAGGGATTCTCTCTTATATAACGTGAGCTACAGGCCCCTTGGCAAGACAGATTACAGAGGTGACGCGGTATATTCCTCAACCAGCGGCCAGCAGACAGAAACAAAAGACTATCGTCTTGCAGGAGGAGTCAGCCACCGTCCGTTTTATGGTTTGTCCATTTCGGACAATATCGTGCTACATCATTTCAATGTCTCAGGCATAGACGACAAGAGCATTGATCGTATCGGAAACATAGTAGGAATCAACTACTTTAAACTGCTCGATGTCGTCACTCTAAATACAAATTATTCTGCTGATTATAGTACCGTCTTCTCAGACGAAAAAAATTCAGATGGCAATATTTTTACTCAAGCAGCTTCTGTCGGCGTTCAAAGCCGCACACTTCAGGCTGTTCAGATAATTGCTTCATATACCATCCTGATCAGGTCTAACACAATTGTAGAATCTGATGACAGGCAGGAACAGTCTGTGCGGGTCGAGGCGCAGACCAATTATAAGAATCAGTTTCACTTCAGAGCATCATCAAGCTATTCTGATGTCCTGGACTATGGAGATACATTCATATTTGACACGAGGGCGGAATATTTCTACAGATTCGGGACGAGGTTTGCAGGTGAATATAAACTTTCCAATTATCCTGGTTCATCAAATACTCAGGACTCACAACTCTACATCATCGAAGGAAACCATTTCCAGAATATAACATGGCGCCTCGGGATGAATCTAACGCTCAGGGGTGAGCGAGAGGACTTTACATTCACGAACAGAGACAGGCTGATCATGACGGCCCGGTTTAACTACCAGATCGGCAAGGTTACCTTAAACTTTGAAGTCCGTGAGGACTATACAAAATATCCTGAATCTGTATATAATATACAGACATATTTTGTACGGGCAAGCAGACCGTTCTAACCTATACTTCATCGTGATTGAAATAGAAATCTGCCTGAAGGGTGATAAAATGAACAAGAGTAAAAATAACATAATTTTAATCTCTGCTGTCTCTCTGATAGCCATCTTTATTCTCGGCTTTACATTCCCTGAACAGTCAAAGAAAGACAGGGCTGCATGGCCATTACCTCCGGATGAACCAAAGATATCGTATGTAATGACTATTGAGACACCAAGAAATGTAGGTGTTAAAAAGTCTATATTTAAGAGAATAGTTGAGTTCGTTGTAGGCAAGGAACCTGAACCGAGGATTCAAAGACCATTTGGTGTACTCTCGGACGGTAAAGGCTCGGTATATGTTACAGACACAGGTCTCCAAACAGTCCATGTCTTTGATTACAAGAACAAAAAATATCGCCAGATATTCAAACTTAACAACGAACCTCAGCCATCAAGATTATTATCACCATTGAGCGTTGTACTCGACGCTAACGACAGACTATATGTATCTGATTCAATTTTAAAAAAGGTTTTCGTATTTGATAATACAGGAAATCATATCTTCACAATCGGAGCTAATAGTGAATTTGGAAGACCTACGGGGCTTGCTCTGGATAAATCAAGAGGCAAATTGTATATATCTGACACCATAAATCATAAGGTTTGGGTATACGATGTCAATCCCCCTTACTCATCTACAGATAACGAAAAAAGATGGTCTTCTTTTGGGAACCGGGGGAAGGAAGATGGCGAGTTTAACTTCCCGACACACCTCGCCGTTGATCGAAAAGGTGACATCTATGTGACTGATGCATTGAATTTCCGTGTTCAGATCTTTAATCCCGAGGGAAAGTTCATAACTTCAGTGGGAAAGATGGGAGATACACTGGGGACATTTTCGAAGCCTAAGGGATTAGGCACTGACAGCGATGGGAATATTTATGTAGTAGATAATCTCTATGATACGATACAAATATTCAACAGGTCAGGTGAATTGCTCCTTAACTTCGCATCTCATGGCGGAGGCAAGGAGGGATTATGGTTGCCAAACGGCTTGTTTGTGGATAAAGACAATTATATATTTGTGGCAGACACCTATAATGACAGGGTACAGGTTTTCAGATATTTGCAGTAGATAATCCTCCCTCTAAAAGGGGAGGCTCAAGGCTGCCCTATGCTTATCGAAAGGGTGGAGATGGGGTTGTTATCAAGTGAAAGAAAAGGAAATCCTACGGGAACACATTACCCGTCACAAGATGAAACAGACCCGCCAACGGGAGTTGATTCTTGAGACATTCATCAAGACGGGAGGACATATCAGTGCTGAGGAGTTATATCAGAAAGTCGTCAAGCGGGATGCATCAATAGGGCTTGCCACTGTCTACCGCACACTCACGCTCTTATGTCAGTTTGGTATTGCACAACAGCGGGAGTTTGGAGAAGGCCGCACCAGGTTCGAAATAGTTCAGGAATACAAACACCACGATCATCTTATTTGCACAAAATGCGGCAAAATCATCGAATTTGAAGACTGCGACATCGAGCAGCATCAGGAACAGGTCGCCAACCTTCATGGGTTTACGATATATTCTCACAAGCTTGAGATATACGGATTGTGCGCCGAGTGCAAAAAGTAAAGTCCTCTGAAAACCCCGCGTCTAACTCTACAATCCCAAGGACATGGTAAAAGGCTTCTCACTGAATCATTTCATATATCTTCTTACTTTCAATCAAATCTTTCAGCTCATCATCCTGCCCCATATATTTACCATTGATGTAAACCTGGGGGACACTCCTTTCTCCGCCAGACATCTTCTGGAGTTTATCCCTCCAGTTTGATGAATCTGGTGTTATATCAACCTCTTCATGGTCAATACTGTTGGCACTCAGTAGATTCCTTGCCGCTGCACAGTATGGACAACCCTGGATAGTGTAAAGAACTAATTGTTTCATGAATTTCCCCCCCTTTGTCCCTGGTTAATTGAGTTTTATCTGTTTCTAAGCTCCTGAAATAATATCTCCGCTGCACCTTTTGTCATCTTCGGTGCCTTCATTAGATCCTCAATGCTGGCATTTCTAAGCGAGTCAATCCTGCCAAAGTATTTTAAGAGTGCAAGTTTACGCGCCCTTCCTATCCCCCTTACATTATCAAGCTCGGACAGCATGGCCTCTTTACTTCGCAGTTTTCTGTGATACGAGACAGCAAATCTGTGGGCCTCATCTCTAATACGCTGCAATAGGTGGGCCGCCCCAGATTTAGCATTTAGTTCAATTGCCTCAGAAGCCTCAGGTAAAAATACCCGGTCAACCTTATCCTCTTTTGCCTTTGCAATGCCTATTATAGCAATATCATCTATAGCAAGTCTATTCAGAACCGAAATAGCAGAATTTAACTGCCCCTTACCGCCATCTATAATAATCAGGTCCGGACGTTCTCCCTTTCCGGTTTTTAATAACGAGTATCTCCTCTCCACGACCTCACCTATCATCGCAAAATCATCTGCCCCTGACACTGTTTTTATTTTATAGTGACGATACTCTTCTCTGCGTAATCGGCCATCCTGCCATACGACCAGGGAACCGACTGCCTCAGCGCCAAAGATATTTGAGATATCAAAAGCCTCAATCCTGTCAGGGATGATTGCCAGTCCAAGCAGTTCCTTAAGTTCACTGGATTCCTGATCCTTTACCCATGCCTTTTTTTTATGCCCGTTAATCGCTTCACGGGCATTTTCCATTGCCAGCTGCAGCATCCCAAGTCTTTTCCCGCGCCTCGGCATTATAATTTCTATCTTGCTGTTTCTTAGACCAGAGAGCCATTTCTCTATCAGTTCTGTATCAGGAAGCGCTATGGGAAGAAGTATACTATGCGGTATAAGAACATCACTGCTGTAATACTGCTCAATAAAAGATGTCAATATCTCATTATCAGAAACCAGATCAGTCTTTTCAGAAAAAATGTCTTTTCTTCCAACAAGCATCCCGCCGCGAAAGAACAAAATCTGCAAGTCAACACCCTCCCTGTCTCTGGCCATGCCAATAACATCAATGTCTTTCATCTCTGCAGATACGATGCGCTGCCGTTCCATCACCTTTTCAATATTAAATATCCTGTCCCTGATCTTTGCCGCCTCTTCAAAATTCAACGTCTCCGACTCCATTTTCATTCGACGCCTCATCTCCCTGATAAGCTCCTTATCCTTCCCTTCGAGGAATAGTCTTACATCTTTCACCACTTTCTTATAGTCGTTAACTGCCGCAGCCCCAACACAAGGACCTATGCACCGCCCTATCTCATATTCTATACATGGTCTGTCATACTTCTTATTCAGGTCTGTCTTACATGTTGCAAGTGGAAAAATCCTCTTGATTATCCTGAGTGTCTCACGCATAGCACCGGCAGGGACATAAGGACCAAAATACAGGGCACCGTCTTTTTTGATTCGCCGAACAACTGTTATCCTCGGAAAATTATCTTCCACATCAAGCCTGAGGAAAGGATAGTTCTTGTCATCCCTTAAAATTATGTTATACCGCGGCCTATGCCTCTTTATCAGGTTATTCTCCAGAATAAATGCCTCAAGATCAGAACCGGTAACAATCCACTCAATATCTGCAATATGCTGAACCATGGATTCAATACGCGCACTTAAGATTGTGCTTTTTGAGAAATAGGAGCGTACCCTGTCTTTCAGCGAGAGGGCCTTACCGATATATATAACCGTCCCCCTCTGATTTTTCATCAGATATGTGCCGGGCAGATCAGGAAGTATCCGAATTTTTTCACTTAACTCATTGCTCATTGCTCATCGCTCATTGCTTCTTATTATTCATTGCTTCTTATAACATACCTTATCCCATCATTTTATCCACTGTCAATAATAGATACCGGATTACACTTTCTACCTGTTTGATTTTACGGATAAAAACTGATAGCATACAGGCTAATAGTAGTTTAAACAGGGTCTGTGTATAAACTCAGTATTTGTCATCCTCCGGCTTGACCGGAGGATCCAGAACCTATTGAAGAAACTGGATTCCCGCCTTCGCGGGAAAGACGACTTTTTGTGAAAACGTGAGGTTATACACGGACACTAAATAGGGACAGTCCTGAGAGGAGATATTTGCAATGTTAGACGAATTTATCAGTGAGATCAGTGCCCTTAAAGAAAAGGCAAATAGTCTTCGGGGGTATCTTTGACATAGGGAACATTGAAACTCGGGTCAGAGAGCTGGAAAGATCCATGCAAAATCCAGGTTTCTGGGATGACCCCGGCGAGGCGCAGCGAATAAGCAAGGAAAAATCCGTTCTTGAGAAAAAAGTATCCGGGTGTAAATACGCAGAAGAGGCATTGAAAGACCTGGATGTACTTATTGAGCTGTCAAAAGAAGAAGGTGAGCAGACTCTCTTCAGCGATATAAGAGAAGGGATTAAAGCACTCCGGCTCAAATTGGAACAAATCGAGATAGAAACCCTGCTATCCGGTGATATGGACCTGAATAATGCGATAGTCTCCATACACCCTGGGGCCGGCGGGACTGAGTCACAGGACTGGGCGCAGATGCTTATGAGACTCTATACACGATGGGCGGAGCGTCACGGATACAGGATTGAAATCCTTGATTACCAGCCAGGCGACGAGGCCGGTATTAAAGATGTAACATTCAGTGTCATCGGCGACTATGCCTATGGGTATCTCAAGGCAGAGTCAGGTGTACACAGACTTGTCCGCATATCCCCTTTTGATGCCAACAAGAGACGTCATACATCCTTTTCATCCGTATTCGTCTATCCGGAGATTGATGATGACATCACCGTTGAGATATCAGATGATGACCTGAGGATTGATACTTACAGGGCAAGCGGTGCAGGCGGACAGCATGTTAACAAGACCTCCTCTGCTGTACGCATCACACACATACCAACGGGCATTGTTGTCCAGTGCCAGAACGAACGCTCACAGCACAAGAACAAGGCAACTGCCTTGAAAATATTACGCGCCAAACTTTATGAGGTTAAAAGGCTTGAGAAGGAAAAAGTAATGGAAGGTTTTTCTTCTGAAAAAAAAGATATAGCATGGGGAAGCCAGATACGCTCATACGTAATGCAGCCCTACCAGATGGTCAAAGACCATCGTACAGAGACAGAAACAGGAAATGTGAACGCAGTACTTGATGGCGATATTGACATGTTTATTGAGGCATATCTTACTTCACAGGTCAGGGCCTAAGGTGAGCGTCCCTTGACTGATAAGAGCCACACCAGTATAATGCCCACAATGGAAGATACAAATGACCTCGTTCTGCAGAGGATAAAAACACTCAAAGAACTCCGCTCTATCGGGATCAACCCATACCGCAATACCTTCAAGATCAGCGATTCATCTCAGGATATTTCAGATAAATACGGCCAACTTACCTCAGAGGAACTGGAGGAGAAGAAGTATAACTGCAGCATTGCAGGCAGGGTCGTTGCCCTGCGTAGTTTCGGTAAGGCTGCATTCTCCCATATACAGGACCATGCAGGAAGGGTACAGATATATATAAAGAAAGAGGCTGTAGGGGAAGATACATATTCACTGTTTAAAAAGATTGACATAGGAGATTTCGTCGGTGTAGAGGGAAAGATATTCAGGACAAAGACCGGGGAGCTTACCATAGAGGTTGAAAAGCTTACCCTTCTCTCAAAATCACTGAGGCCGCTTCCTGAGAAGTGGCACGGCCTGACTGACAAAGAGATACGATACAGACAGAGGTATGTTGACCTGATAGTAAATCCTGAGGTCAAGAACGTATTTGTCATGCGCAGTAAGATTATCAAGGCTATTAAAGAGTTTCTGGATAATCATGGATTCCTTGAGGTGGAGACACCGATGATGCAGTCTATCCCCGGAGGGGCAGCTGCTCGCCCATTTAAGACACATCATAATGCCCTTGGTATAGACCTGTATCTCAGGATTGCACCTGAACTTTATCTGAAGAGATTAATCGTAGGCGGATTTAACCGTGTTTACGAAATAAACCGCAACTTCAGAAATGAAGGGATATCAATCAAGCACAATCCTGAATTTACAATGCTTGAATTCTATATGGCTTATGCAACATACAATGACCTTATGGATTTCACAGAAAGGTTATTTTCATTTGTTGCAGACAAGACCCTGGGTGGACAAAGGATAACCATTGGGTCAGAAGAAATTGACCTTGCAGCTCCATGGGAGAGGTTAAGCCTTAAAGATGCAGTTATAAAATATACAAACATCGGCGCGAAGTCATTAGAAGACAGGGCGCTTGCACTTGATTGGGCAAAATCGGAAGGAGTGCCGCTAAAGGGCGATGAGTCGCTTGCCAAAATCACCCTGGAGATTTTCGAGAAAAAAGTGGAGTACCAACTTATTAAACCTACTTTCATAACAGACTATCCTACGGAAGTCTCCCCTCTTGCGAGAAGAAAGGATGACGCCCCTGAACTGACAGAACGCTTTGAATTATTCATAGGAGGCATGGAGGTAGCAAATGCCTTCTCAGAGCTTATTGATCCCGAAGACCAGAGAGGCAGATTCCTCGCACAGGAAAAAGAACGCGCAGGCGGAGATGAGGAGGCACACGTGATGGACGATGACTTCATCCGGGCACTTGAACATGGAATGCCTCCCACCGGCGGTGAGGGGATAGGGATAGACCGCCTTGTCATGCTCCTTACAGGACAGACATCAATCAGGGATGTTATCCTGTTCCCACAGATGAGACCTGAGGTCCGTTAAGAAGATGACAAAGCTCCCTTATGAGCTCTTTATCGCCCTCCGTTATCTCAAAGCAAAGAAAAGACACAAGGCAATATCACTAAATACATTTATATCAATAGGAGGTGTAAGCCTCGGTGTTGCTGCACTGATTGCAACACTTGCAGTAATGACAGGTTTCTCAGAGGACCTGCGCAATAAGATACTTGGGACGAATGCACATATCATTGTTCAGGGCGCTACACGGTCGGGAATATCTGAATATAAAAAAATTGTGGATAATATAGACAAGGTTCCGCATGTAATTTCTGCCGCACCTTTCATTCATAATGAAGTAATGCTTACCTCGCCTTTTGGTACAACAGGAACAGTAGTGCGTGGAATAGACCCGTCTTTTGAGGGATCAGTCACTGATTTGGCCCGGACCATTAAAATGGGGGATATCAGATCACTTCAGAGCGGACTTACCATTGACGGGACATTGTATCCAGGCATAATACTTGGGGCTGAACTTGCAAGACATCTTGCAGTTTCAATGGGCGATACTATAAATGTTGTGTCACCCACCGGAGATATCGGACCGATGGGCATGATACCCAGGTTCAAGAGGTTTGCCGTAGTCGGGATATTTGATTCTGGAATGTATGAGTACGATTCTAAACTTGCATACGTATCAATACCTGACGCCCAGAAGTTTTTTAATACCGCTGACGTAGTCAGTGCCGTCTCAGTCAAGACGGATGATATTTTCAAGGCTAAAGAGATCGCACGTGATATTGAGGCTGTTCTCGGACCTTCCTATTACGCACGTGACTGGATGGAGATGAACAGGAACCTTTTTTCAGCCCTGCTGCTTGAAAAGATCGTGATGTTCATAATACTGACACTGATAGTCCTTGTTGCGGCATTCAATATAATCGGGACGCTGACAATGATAGTCATTGAGAAGTCCCGTGAGATAGCCATACTCAAGACCATGGGGGCAAGAAGGCGTGGTATAATGAGCATATTTATCATACAGGGGGTTGTAATCGGCGTCACCGGGACAATAATCGGGACACCGCTTGGTTATGGAATCTCAGTCCTGATCCAGCACTTCTTCTCGCTGCCTGCTGATGTCTATTATATTGCACATATACCGGTCAGAATAAACATACAGGATATAATGCTGGTCGGATTCTCAGCAATAGGAATAAGCCTGCTTGCAACACTTTATCCGTCATGGCAGGCGGCCAAACTGGATCCGGTGGAGGCATTAAGATATGAATAGAAGTGCAGAAGGAGGTATATATGTTTAAGATAATAAAATACCTTATTTATCTCACCATAATAGCGGGTGTGATCATTGCCTTCGTCATGTGGAACGGAGGGGATAAGATACGCTGGTTCGGCAGGAAGAGCGAAGAGATTGGACATACAGTAAAGAAAAAATCTGATGTTGTCGGTAAAAAATCTGATAAACTCGAAGAGGACTTAACAGAAAAGAAAGAGTTTATCGAGGAGAAAGTCAAAACAGTGGTAAAGAAGGCGGAAGAACATGGGATCATTAAAAGGGAAAAGGGAAAGTAGATGCTGAAACTAATTCGGCACAAGGTTCAACGCCAGGTTCAGCATGAATGGTTTGCGATTTATGAATGAGTTGTTGGTTGCCAGAAACATTACGAAAAGTTTCTATACAAACGGTCAGCAGCTTGATATTCTTAACGGAATAAGCCTCACAATATGCAGGGGGGAAATGATCGCCGTAATGGGCGCTTCAGGTGTTGGTAAGAGTACCCTCCTCAATATACTTGGCGCACTTGACAGACCCACTTCAGGAGAAGTAATTTTTGAAGGAACTGACATCTTCGCACAATCTGATGATGAACTTGCATCCCTTAGGAACAGTAAGATTGGCTTTGTCTTTCAATTCCACCATCTTCTGCCTGAGTTTACAGCAATTGAAAACACCCTGATACCAGCAATGATCCTGAGGATGGATCGAAAAAAGGCCAGGGACATAGCAGAGAAGTCCCTTGCAGATGTCGGATTGAGCAGCCGTTTAACGCACAGGCCAGGTGAGCTTTCAGGTGGTGAACAGCAGCGAGTGGCAATAGCCAGGGCCCTGATGACATCCCCGGACATAATCCTCGCTGACGAGCCAACAGGAAATCTGGATACCCATACAGGGGAAGAGGTATATTCACTCCTTAAAGAAATAAATCAGACATACGGAACAACCTTTGTAGTTGTTACCCACAATGAAAAACTCGCATCGCGGGCAGACAGGATAATAAAAATGGTGGACGGGCAGATAGCCGGTAGATAAATAGGGACAGCGACTATTTATTTTCACTGGAAAATAAATAGTCGCTGTCCCTATTTATCTACCGGAAAAAATGTAAGACAACATCTTTTCTATGCGCCTGTCATGTGATGCAAACGGGTCCATGCATAGGACTGTCTCCTCACCGTAACCGTCCAGTTTGAGATATGTCCAGTCAACGCTGTATGAGCGGTTCTTCATATTTGCAATTCTTATAAAATCCCCTCTCAGCTTAGCCCGGGTGTTCTGAGGCGGATAATCTATGGCATGTTCTATATCCTTCTCATCAACAATCTTCTCGACTAAACCTTCCTTATCAAGGAGATAATAAAGTCCCCTATCCCTTTTAAGATCATGATACTGAAGGTCCATCATGGAAATCCTGGGATCATCCCAATCACACCCCTTCTTCTTTCTGTACTCATTTAATAATTCATGTTTTGTAACCCAGTCTATCTCCCTTGACAACGCAGCCGGGTTATCCTGTAATTTATCCAGTACATACTCCCATTTCTCCAGGATGTCCTGCACCATTAAATCTTTTTCCTTGTGTGCAAAATAATTTTGGACCAGCTCAAAGTAGGTCTTCTGAATCTCAATTGCCGTAAGTGACCTGCCGTTCTCCAGTCTTACGCTCTTCTTCAGGGTAAGATCCCTTGAAATATCCTTTATGGCACGTACAGGGTCATCAAGGTCCAACCCTCTCACAGGATTTCCATCTTCAATCATCTCAAGCAGAAGGGCCGTAGTCCCAACCTTAAGGTAAGTGGTATACTCAGACATATTCGCATCGCCAACAATTACGTGCAGCCGGCGATAGCGCTCGGCATCTGCATGAGGTTCATCACGGGTATTTATAATACTCCTTGAGGAGGTCGTGGAGCATGATATCTTCTGATTGATGTGAGCAGCCCTTTGTGAGATGGAGAAATAGGTCCTGCCAGCCTCTTTCATCACCTTTCCTGCACCTGTATAGATCTGACGCGTTACAAAGAATGGTATCAGGCGTTCCGAAAACCTCCAGAAGTCTACGTGTCTTGCAATAAGATAATTTTCGTGACACCCGTAGGTATTGCCTGCTGAATCAGTATTGTTTTTATATATAAAAATATCACCGGCAATTCCATCTTCCAGCATCCTGCTCTCGGCTATTTTGAGGGATGTCTCAATTATCCTCTCACCAGCCTTGTCATAAATTACAAGGTCAACAACATTACCACATTCGGGGGTGGCATATTCCGGATGACATCCTGTATCCTGATAAAATCTTGCGCCATTTGTGAGAAATGCATTTGAAGACCAGCTGTTTGATATGATCCCCTCAAACAGATAGCCCAAAATTCTCTCAAGAGGGATGGTGTTCTTATCTCTCGATGAATAGATCAGTCCATATTCGTTTTCAAGGCCGTAAATTCTGTTATGCATGATCGCCCTCTGAATAAATAGGGACAGCGCCTGTTTATTCAGCTCTGACAGTACCTGAAAATAAATAGGCGCTGTCCCTATTTATTCTATTCAATTAGCACCTGCAACTCCTCCATCCTGATTCTCCTGAATTTGCGTCCGTTCCTGCTCCTGTCAAGGACGGCTACTTCAAGGTTCTCCAAATCAAGCTTTTGATTTATAGTTGTCTCCAGTGCATCTGTAGAAAGTTTTAATGCATCCTTAAGTGATAGACCCATACTGAATTTTTCCTTTAAGTAGATCTTGACTGCTTCTGCCCTTCCTCCTATTACAGTATAGCCCTTTTCATCACAAATGCTCCCATCATACATTATCCTGTAGATCTCATTGGCATCCGGTGAGTCATGAACTTCAGCTACAAGTATCTCCACCTCAAGAGGTTTGATCTCCTGACTGAAGATAGTGCCGAGTGTCTGGGAATATGCATTGGCAAGGGACTTTGCCGTCACATCATCACGGCTGTATGAAAAACCCTTTACATCCGCATGACGGATACCGGCCTTTCTCAGGTTCTCAAATTCACTGTATTTCCCCGCACCTGCAAAGGCAATGCGATCATAAATCTCAGAAACCTTATTTAATGAAGCGCTGGGGTTATCTGCAAAAAAGAATATACCGTCCTGATAATCTAATAATATTATAGACCTCCCTTTGGCTATCCCCTTCTGGGCATATTCAGCCTTGTCCTGCATCATCTGTTCAGGTGATACGTAATAAGGAAGTGGCATGCTTTATTTCTCCTTTGTTATCGCCTTACGCCTGCTGTTTATCAGCTGCCTGTACGACGCTTCTATCTGAGCCTGCTCAATATCAGTAATACCGCCTTTATTTATAACCTTAACGATAGGGAATATTCCCCTTACCATGTCAGGACCGCCCGTGCCAATATCTTCCTCAGCCGCATCATATAATGCCTCTAAGGCCGTCAGAACAGCCTTATCCTCAGGCATATCAGGTGAATATAATTTTTTAAGTGTATTCCTCGCATCCTTGCCGCCTGAACCTGTTGAATGATAGTCTATCTCTTCATACTTGCCGCCGGTAATATCATACTTATAGATGCGTCCTTCTTCCTTCTTGAGGTCATAGCCGGCAAATATCGGGATGACTACCAGACCCTGCATGGCAAGCGGCAGGTTTCCCTTTATCATCTGTGACAGTTTATTTGCCTTTCCCTCAATCGTAAGCTCTACACCCTCAATCTTCTCATAGTGCTCAAGCTCTACCTGAAGGAGTCTTGCAATCTCAATGCAAACTCCGGCAGCGCCGGAAATTGCTATGGCAGAATAATCATCACATCTGTAGACCTTTTCAATACGGCGTGCAGAGACCTGATACCCCTCTGTGGCCATCCTGTCCCCGGCAATTATTACACCATCTTTATATTTCAGGGCAAGGACAGTAGTTCCATGAGGTATATTTGTCAAGTGACCTCTTTCTTCTGCATTACGCGTAAGGTTCTCTGTCTTAAACTGCGGAAGTAAATTCGGATACTCTGTAAGTAGCATGTCATAGAAACTGGAAGACCATGCTTTCATTCTCCCCCCTTTTGTACATAGTTTTTCACAAATTCTTCGGCATTCTCCTCAAGTACGTCATCTATCTTATCCAACAGATCATCTATATCTTCTTTTATCTTCTTACCTTTTTCTACGACTTCAGGTTTGGCCTCTTCTACCTTCTCTGTCTTCTCTTTAGATTTTTTTCTCTCCCTGTCCTGAGAACTCATGATTCCTCCTCCTTATCCAGCAAGATTTCGCAATAGCTCCTCTGCTGTTTCAGACTCACTTACAATTTTACCCACAAGGTCCTCAGAACCCCTTAGCGGGTTGACCAACGGCACCCTCTTAATAGTAGAGTTGCCTATATCAAACAGGACCGATGTCCAGCTGGCTGCATAAACATCTTTTGGAAACTTTTTTATACATGTTCCCCTGAAAAATGCACGTGTATCCCGCGGCGGTGTATCCTTAGCTATAAGGATAGAGCCTTCTGAGGCCAGGGGTGTAACATATCCGTCTCTTAAAAGTGTGTAATAAAGTCCCTTATCCGGCCGTATATCATGATACTGAAGATCCATCATGGCAAGCCTCGGATTGTCCCAGCCAAATCCCTTTTTTTGAGCATAATTATTCAACAACTCGTATTTTATCAACCAATCAAGATGGGTATGAAGTTCAAATGGGTCTTTCCCCAGTTTTTCCAGTGTGTCAGACCAATATGAAAGGATCTCGTCAACAATTGGATCCCGTTCCATCTTAGCGAAATATTTGTATGCTTCATCTAAATATGCCTTCTGTATCTCAACAGCAGTAAATTCTTTCCCATTGGCCAGCTTAACAGTCTTCTTAAGTGTCAGATCCCGCGATATCGCCTTAATTGCCTCTAATGGATTTGCAAGGTCTAAACCGGTAATCTCATGATTATTGTCTATCATCTGCAGGACAAGTGCCGCAGGCCCAACCTTAAGATAGGTAGAATACTCCGACATGTTGGCATCACCAACAATTACATGTAATCTGCGGAACAACTTTGAGTCTGCATGCGGCTCATCACGGGTATTAATAATGGGACGTTTTGCCATAGTATTGAGATCAATCAACGTCTCAAAGAAGTCTGCCCTCTGGGAGATCTGATATTCCGCAGGATTAGACCTGTTATCTGTTCCCACCTTACCGGCTCCTGCATAGATTTGCCTTGTTACAAGAAATGGAGTAAGGCCCTGAACAATCTTTTCAAAGGGTGTTGACCGCTTCATTAAATAGTTTTCGTGATAACCGTAACTGTTCCCTTTGCCGTCAGTATTATTTTTGTATACATAAAGAGGGTCATCTTCTTTTCTTACCCTGTTGGCGTTCTCAAGACAGATCTGGACTAACAACTCACCAGCCTTTTCATAGACCACGATGTCTCTTGGATTGGTACACTCCGGTGTTGAATATTCAGGGTGAGCGCCATCAACATACAGCCTTCCCCCGTTCTCAAGCGGCTTATTGAGACTGAAGTTATCTTCCTGCGACGGTTTCTCTTTCTCACCATCCACCACAAAACCCCTTGCATCTACAAGCGGGTCTTCATTCTCATAGTCCCATAAGATCCTCAGAGATGAAAATGGCCTCAGATGATTAATAAGAAACAGAGAGCCTGTTACCGGGTCAAAACTTTCCGGTTTTCTTGAAGTAAGACCGAATTCTGTTTCTGTTCCTGTCAGTAATTTTGTTGACATATAAATATTTCCTGGATCCTGCTTGTAAATCCCTCCTGACCTCCCTTTACAAAAGGGAGGAATAACACCCCCCCTTTAGAAAAGGGGGGTAAGGGGAGATTTTCCTAATCATTATAAATAATGTCCCGTCTGCACTGTTTCAATCCGTCTCGTCTCTTTAGTCTTTCCGCTGATAGTCCTGACATTAATAATCCGCTCATTCTTTCTGCCGGCAATCTTTGCCCAGTCATCAGGATTAGTCGTATTCGGCAGATCCTCATTCTCTTTAAATTCATCCTGTATAGCTGTAAGTATATCCTCCCCCTTTATGCCGCCTTCGCCTTCAGTCAGCAGGCGCTTTATCGCATATTTCTTACTTCTTGCAACAACACCCTCTATCATAGCGCCGCTTGCAAAATCTTTAAAATAGAGGACCTCTTTTTCCCCATTTGCATATGTAACTTCAAGAAACTTATTTTCTTCATCAAGGCTGAACATGCGGTCAACCGTAATATTGATCAACCTCTCAACAACCTTATTGGAATCTCCATTGTCCTTTTCGAGTTCAGATTTATGAATAGGAAGATCACTGGTAAGATACTTTTTAAATATATCTACCGAAGCATCCCTGTCAGGACGATCAATCCTGATTTTTATATCAAGCCTCCCCGGCCTCAATATCGCAGGGTCAATAAGGTCCTGCCTGTTGCTTGCTCCAATAACTATTACATTTCTCAGACTCTCAACACCATCTATCTCCGACAGGAACTGCGGGACAATAGTGGATTCAACATCAGATGATATACCTGTTCCGCGTGTCCTGAAAAGGGCATCCATTTCGTCAAAGAAGACCACCACCGGCATGCCCTCTTCTGCCTTATCTTTCGCCTTATTGAAGACTTCCCGGATCTGCCGTTCACTCTCACCGACATATTTATTCAACAACTCCGGCCCCTTGACATGCAGGAAGTAACTCCTTACATCCTTTCCTCCCTTAGACTCCATTCTCCTTGCGATAGAGTTTGCAACAGCCTTTGCAATCAATGTCTTTCCACATCCGGGAGGCCCGTAAAGGAGGACCCCTTTTGGTGGAAGTAGTCTGTACTCTTTAAACAATTCAGGATGTATCAGAGGGAGCTCTATTGCATCCATAATAATTTCGATCTGTTTCTTTAAACCACCTATGTCTGAATAAGCGACATCAGGTACCTCCTCCAGACAAACCTCTTCGACCTCAGACTTTGGAAGCTTCTCCAGCAGCAGACCGGAGCGGCTGTCAAACAGAAGGACATCTCCTACGCTTAACTTTTCTTCCCGCAGATGTCCGGCAATTTCTGAAACCCTTTCCTCATCACCATGAAGTGTAATAACGGCCCTGTCTTCTGCCAGCCTGTCTTTCAGGTGAACTACCTCACCTTGTCCATCGAAACCACGTATTTCTATTACATTCAGGGCCTCATTAAGAACAACCTCCTGCCCCTTGCGAATGACCTTTACATCAATTCCAGGACGGGCATTAACCTTCATCTTTCTGCCCGAAACATATACTGTTAAAGTACTGTCTTCATTCAGCTCGGAAAAGACACCAAAGCTTGCAGGAGGAGATGTCAACTTCTCCACCTCTTCTCTGAGCACCTGTATCTGCTCTTTCGCCTCTTTCAGGGCAGATGTAAGTTTTTCATTATGCTTGAAGGCCTGGTCCAGCCGGTATCTTGACTCCGTTAAGCGTTGAATCTCATCCTCAAGGTTTCTTATATGAGTACAGAGGTTTTCTATCTCCTGCTCGTATTCAGCAACTTTGGCAGCTGCAGGCATGTCCGGGGATTTTTTTGAAGAGGATACTCTATAGCTTTTCTTTGACTCAGACATTGTTCTCTCCTTTCATCAGGATGCAAAATAATTCTTATTCTTCAATGAGTTATGTCATTCAAGTCTATCACCCTAATAGTGAACAGTCAAATTAACTGCACCTCAGTTCATCAAGCATTTTGACAGTTGCATCATGGACAGATTCAGCCTTCAAAATTGCAGAAATGACTGCTACTCCATGTGCACCTTCCCTCATAACGCTGTCAACCCTTTCCATATTGATGCCTCCGATTGCAAAAACCGGGATCTTAATCTTCTCACAAACATCAGATAATTTTGTTAATCCAATCGGTGAACCATATCTCAATTTACTTTCTGTTTCAAAAATCGGGCCAACTGTAATAAGGTCAGCTCCACCCTCCTCTGCATCCATTGCCTCTTTCAAACCATGAGTAGATACTCCTATCAAGAAGCGGTCTCCTGAGATCTCTTTAACTAACCTGACCGGCATACTATTTTGTCCAAGGTGAATACCATCGGCCTCTATAGCCATCGCTACATCTATCCTGTCGTTAATAAACAGCTTTACGGATTCTATATTTGTCAAATGTCTCAGCCTTTCCCCGATCTTAAGCAGCTCCCTTGCAGAGAGATTTTTGCCTCTCAACTGTACTGCTTTTATCCCTCCATCTATCGCCATCTTTACAGACGAAAACAAATCTTCCTTAATCTGTTCAACATCTGCAACCAGATACAGGCTGAAATCAACCTTATTCAATCATACCCTCAACCGGACTACTTGCAGAGGCATAGAGTTTTTTTGGAATCCTCCCTGCCAAATACGCCAATCTTCCGGCATCAACTGCCATTTTCATGGCAATCGCCATCTTCACCGGATCCTTCGCACATGCTATTGCAGTATTCATAAGGATTGCATGACAACCGAGCTCCATTGCAATAGCCGCATCGGAGGCTGTACCCACTCCTGCATCAACTATCACAGGCACTGAGGCACTCTCAAGGATTATTCTTATGTTATAGGGATTCCTTATACCCAACCCTGAGCCTATAGGAGCTGCGAGGGGCATAATTGCATGACACCCGGCATCCTGTAACTTTTTTGCCATAACAGGGTCATCATTCGTGTATGGCAGAACTATGAAACCTTCTTTCACAAGTTCCTTTGCCGCCTCTAACAATGCTTCATTGTCAGGCAATAGTGTTTTCTCATCACCGATGACCTCAAGTTTAACCATGTCAGAGACACCTGCAGCACGCGCAAGGCCTGCAGTCCTAATCGCATCCTTAGCTGTATAACAGCCGGCGGTATTCGGAAGGATGATGTATTTCTTAGGATCAATGTAATCAAAGAGACCCTCTTTTGAGCGGTCAGTAATATTGACCCTCCTGACAGCAACAGTCACAACATGAGCACCGGAAGCCTCAATAGCCGCCTTCGTCTCTTCGAAGTCCTTATATTTACCAGTACCCACCCACAAGCGTGATTTAATCTCTATGCCAGCGACTCTCAGGATGTCATTCATATTCCCCCTCCAACAAATGTTATAATTTCCAATGTGTCGTTATCTTTTAAGATAGTGTTGTTAAAATCACCTTTATTAACAATCTCCATATTATGCTCAACGGCTACACGACCAGGATCAATTTCAAGTTGCTCCAACAATGTAAGAAGCGATGTCCCTTCGTGGATTTTATCCGACTTTCCATTAATCATTACATTTATATTCATATTACCTGTTTACCATCATATAATTTCCATTGAACCCAAATAACAGAAAAGCCGTACCTCACGAGCAGGGAAGTACGGCTCCATCATTCTACTTCCCTACGCTGGCATTATCCAGCTCAGGTTCAAAGGGTCATCTCTGTCTACTCTATTCCACAGAATCAAACCATTGATTAATTGATCAACAACTATTACCAACTAACCATTAGCTTGTTTGCACATGTACAGGATAAGAGACTCTCAGCCTTCTCAAGGCTCCCCCAGTAGAAATATATTAAAGTATAAAATATGATAACAGCGGTATTGTGCAGTTGTCAACTCCTGGCGGAGTGTTTTCTTGCTGGGATCAGTTCCTCTGCATGACCTTTGCTCAACTGACTTACCGAGAAAGCCTCAGGGACATCGAGGCATGCCTGCGCGTAGCAAAAACCAAACTCTATCACATGGGTATCAGGGGAAAGGTCTCCCGAAACACCCTGGCCCATGCCAACGAGACTCGCGACCGGAGAATCTACGCCGACTTTGCTCATTATAAGCTTCATAGATGATCGTTCGCTCTTAGGAATAGTTGCAGTCGTTGGAGCAGTGAGTGGTCTCCTTTCACCAAGATTCTCATCACCATTAATTATTGCATGAGCAATATTTGATCTTACTGGTCTTTCAGTACACGAATCCAGTATTGTGTATCTTGCATTGGTTCCTTAGGGAATAACGTATCATAGAGCATTTTTCTCTTAACTTTTCTTGAGTCGAAGTACACACGTACAAAGTAAGAATTCGCGCCATCACCTCCATTAATCGTAAGAACAGCTGTATCTCCTTCTATAAATCGAATAGAGGCTTCCGCAGGATCTATCAAATCAACAAAAACTGAACGTGGGACAAATAGAACTCGGCCATTGATTGAAATGTCCAGATTCCGAATAACAGTTAGAGTTTTATGATCAATAGGCCAAACCCACGGGAGTTTTTCAACGTCATCAATCCGAACCGTATTAATGGTCACATTCACTTTTACCTTCTTTGATGACGCACTGATAGAGGTACTCCCAGATTCTGTTATTTTAGTTTGTCCCTGAACGTTATTTGAAATTACAATCGATAACAGAACAAAAGCAGCTAACCACATAAACACAACTGAATGATGCCTCATGGAATCACCGTCAAATTTGTATCGCCACTTCTCCCTATCTTGTCCCGAACACTTGGAGACATAACGATGCAACCCTGCGACGAAGTTTTGTTTTTCATATTACCGCCATGAATAAGAAATCCGTACCGACCAAACATTTTATTGTTTGGATCAGGTATCATTCTCATGGAACCCGGTAATACCTTGCCAAGCTCTATTTCATTATCTTTCTGTGGACCAATTATGTAATTTCCCTGCGGCAATGGTCCTGCATTAGAGCTAGGCCCAGTACCCCGCACGTTTTGATAATTTGGATTATTTAATCCTTCCTTGTGTCCAGCATATCCTGTTCCAACCAACTCCGGTGGTACTCCCCCTCGCGTATCCGGTTGGTGATACAAGTTTCCAGTTGATTGTTCATAAATCCATAATAGTCCTGAGGGATCTTTCCAGTAGACAGGGTTACCTCCAGCATACACAAATGTATTGATCCCTCCCGCCAAGCCAATCGGATCGGACTGAGTATACCTTCCGACTTGAGGATGATAATCCCTCGCCATATTATAATGCAACCCCGTCTCCGCGTCATAATACTGTCCTGGGGATCTCAGGTTGTTCACGATATTCACCTGGTCGCCGTCCACATCTTCGTTGATATCATACCCTTCTCCAAAAGGCAACAACTCCGCGCTCCAGACCTTTTGCCCCGTGCTGTCCGTCATAAACAGCGGCGTCCCCAGGTGGTCGGTGTGATAATAGTAAGGTTCTTCAGAGGTGCTCCCGATGTCGATCTTCACCAACGGCCGATCGGAGAGGTAGATATATTCGACCTTGATGTTGCCGC
>JADLDG010000046.1 GCA_020846775.1 Nitrospirota bacterium | reverse complement strand
TGATATCACCGGATGACCCGTTAAAATATGATTTCGCCCTCTGCCACCTTGGCATATCGGGTAAATGGAAGGAGGTTCTGTCAGATGGAACAAAATGAGATACGTCTTGATTTTAACTTCATGATGAGGGAGCAGATAGGTGAAGATTCAGGTATAGATCCCGGAGACATAGATTTTTTCTCTGATACAATTAAAATTATTCACGATGAGTTGAGGGGCAAGAGGAAAAGCGGAGAACTCCCCTTCTTCGACCTCCCTTATCAGGATACGAGTCGCATAAAATCAATTGCATCGGAGATAG
Organism: Nitrospirota bacterium; assembly: GCA_020846775.1. Lineage (NCBI taxonomy): Bacteria > Pseudomonadati > Nitrospirota > Nitrospirota bacterium. Next base: position 2,459 of record JADLDG010000046.1, on the reverse strand, counting down.
CAGGAAGTTTTGACAACTTCCTGCTTATAGGTATAGGAGGTTCAGCCCTGGGTCCTCTTTCAATCCATAATGCACTGCATACACCATTCTATAATCAATTGTCAGGGGGCCCCGGAAAGGGAAGGCCACGGATCTATTTTCTCGATAATGTAGACCCGGATGAAACGACTGCACTACTGGAAGTTCTTGACCTTAAGAAAACCGTCATCGTTGTGGTAACCAAGTCCGGCGGTACTGCTGAAACAATGGCCGGCTTTCTTGTGCTGAAAGCCGCCATACAAAAGACAGCCGGAAAGATTGATCCGTCTCAGGTAATTGCAATTACTGACCCTGATAAGAGCGACCTGTTAAAGATTGCCAGGAAGAATGGTTACAGGACTCTTGAAATACCTGCAGGGGTTGGAGGAAGGTTCTCTGTCCTTACCCCTGTCGGACTGCTTTCTGCGGCCGTCTCAGGCATAAATATAGATGAGATGCTGGCAGGGGCCGCTCTTATGGACAAGCGGTGCAGTAATCCTGACGCATGGCATAATCCTGCATATATGAAAGGACTACTTGAGTATATGTTTCAGACGAGGCAGGGCCGGCATATCTCGGTTATGATGGCCTACTCAGAGGCACTCGGAACCATCATTGATTGGTTCGTACAGTTATGGGCGGAAAGCCTCGGGAAAAAACATGGGATTGATGGACGAATCGTCTTCACAGGTCAGACTCCGGTTAAGGCAATAGGTGCAACGGATCAGCATTCACAGCTGCAATTATACATGGAAGGACCACATGACAAGACCATTACATTTCTGAGGACAAATAAATTCAATAACACAGTCTCCATACCTGAAGACTTCCAGGATATTGAAGGGATTAGCTATCTTGGCGGCCACACACTGAATGAGCTGATCCTTGCAGAGCAGAAGGCAACAGAGGTTGCACTTGCAAGGAACGGAAGACCCAGTTGCCGTATAGACATCCCGGCAATAACGCCTTCAGTAATAGGACAGCTATTTTACATGTTTGAGGTCCAGACCGCATTTGCCGGTGGTCTATACAAGATAAACGCCTTTGATCAACCTGGAGTAGAAGAAGGGAAAAAACTGACGTTCGGGATGATGGGGCGAAAAGGGTTTGAAGATAAAAGGAATGAGATTGAAGGAATAAAGCAGATCAACAGGTATATAATATAACCCGTTGCCTACCCGGTATATTCGTTGACTATTCCATGCGTGAATGTTAAAGTAGACGACTGCACAAGGCTATAGAACATGTTAGATATTAAACTGATAAGAGAAAATCCTGCGAAGGTTAAGGAAGGCTTTGAGAAGCGGAGAGAAAACATAGATATTGATTCTCTCCTTAAACTTGACGCTGACAGGATTTCACTTCTTAAACGTATTGAAGAACTCAGATTCCAGAGAAACAAGACCTCTGATGAAATAGGCACACTGAAGAGAGAAGGAAAATCTGCAGACCAGCTGTTAGGACAGATGAAGGTCGTCTCTGACGATATCAGGCAATTGGAGGTGGATATCAGGGGTGTAGAAGACCAGGTGCAGGAAATCCTGTTAGTCCTTCCTAATATTCCTGATGAATCAGTACCGGTTGGTGAAAATGAAAAGGGGAACATTGAAATCAGGAAGTGGGGCAATATCCCAGATTTCAGTTTCGAACCTAAACCACACTGGGAAATTGGAGAAGACCTTGATATCGTTGATTTTCAGCGGGCGACCAATATAGCAGGCGCCAGGTTTTCTCTGCTCAAAGGTTCCGGTGCATTGCTTGAGAGGGCGCTGATCAACTTCATGCTCGATCTCCATACGAGGGAACATGGATATAAAGAGGTCGTTCCTCCATTCATGGTGAACAAAAAAACCATGACAGGGACAGGTCAGTTGCCGAAGTTTGAAGATGAACTTTTCAAGATAGAGAGAGACGGCTTTTATCTAATTCCCACTGCTGAAGTCCCTGTGACAAACATCCATCAGGGTGAGATATTGCAGGAAGAGGTGCTTCCGTTATATTATACGGCCTGCACCCCATGCTTCAGACGTGAAGCTGGATCATATGGTAAAGATACGCGGGGGTTGATAAGACAGCATCAGTTCAACAAGGTTGAGCTGGTTAAATTCAGCAAACCTGAAGAGTCTTATAGCGAACTTGAAAAACTTACTAATAATGCAGAAGAGGTTTTAAAAAGACTTGGTCTCCCTTACAGGGTCGTCGCCCTCTGCACCGGAGACATAGGGTTTTCTTCAGCAAAGACATATGACATAGAGGTATGGCTCCCGGGTCAGAACACATACAGGGAGATATCATCGTGCAGTAACTTTGAGGCCTTTCAGGCGAGAAGGGCTGACATAAGATACAAGGCAGGCAAAGGAAGAACGGAATATGTCCATACGATAAACGGTTCAGGGCTTGCAGTAGGCAGGTCACTTGTGGCAATATTAGAGAATTATCAG
>JADLDG010000045.1 GCA_020846775.1 Nitrospirota bacterium | reverse complement strand
TTCTGAATGACAATATAACTACTATGGATTTTGTCGTAAAAATACTAATGATGGTTTTTAAGAGAGACAAAATGACTGCTGTAGGTTTGATGCTGGAAGTTCATCACAAGGGGTCAGCTGTTGTGGCTGTCATGTCGCTGGAGCAAGCTGAGCTTCGCCAACAGCAGACTCACACACTGGCTCAAAAAGAAGGTTATCCGTTAAGATGCATAATAGAACCAGCCTGATACAAAACCGGGGCATTGTAAAGTATCACTTGCAGCTATTCCTCTCTGGAAGAATAATTACAAATATGTTATAAATATCGCCATAATATGGCTGAGAAAACCTCATATCCCTGGTTTGTCCGGAAAGATCTTGATGGTTTCTTTGGACTTGCCATTGATAATCTTATCCAGTTGATGCTTATCGTTGCCCTGACCAACAGGGTGGCAGGTATTCCTGAAGAGATAATATTCAAATATATCCTTCCCGGCGCTGCCATTTCTATCATAGGCGGCAACATATTCTACTCAATCCAGGCTCGCAGGCTCGCTATGAAGACCGGCAGGGATGACGTAACCGCCCTTCCCTACGGGATTAATACTGTCAGCCTGTTCGCTTACACATTTTTCATAATGGCTCCTGTTTATAACGAGACAAAGGACCCGGTCTTTACATGGAAGATCGGATTAGCTGCCTGTTTATTCAGCGGGATCATTGAGATTGCAGGCGCCTTCGCCGGAGGATGGATAAGGAGGGTCACACCAAGGGCTGCACTTCTTTCAACACTCGCCGGGATTGCCATAACTTTTATATCAATGGAGTTTACATTTCAGATATTTGCAAAACCTGCACTGGCATTAGTACCTATGGCAATCATCCTTTTTTACTACATGTCGCACGTAAGGATGCCTGGAGGTCTTCCCGGCGGGCTGCTTGCTATTATAGTCGGGACGGCTATTGCATGGATAATGAAGCTTTCAGGCATCAGCGGCTACTTTGACCCTGACTGGAGTAAGGGCATTGTGGTCAGCCTGCACCTTCCAGTCCCTGTTATTGACAGCATATTAAGTCTAATCACAAGTGAATATGTATGGCGTTATATGTCTGTCATTATTCCCATGGGCCTGTTCAATGTCGTAGGCTCGCTGCAGAATCTCGAGAGCGCTGAGGCAGCCGGAGATAAATACGATACAAGATCATCTATGCTTGTAAACGGACTCGGTTCCGTCCTTGCGTCGTTTCTTGGAAGCTGCTTTCCCACTACTATATATATAGGTCATCCAGGCTGGAAGGCGCTTGGTGCACGTACGGGATACTCAATTATAAATGGAATATTCATCCTCGCTATTTGCCTTACAGGGACAATGGATGCCGTACTTAAGATAATCCCTATTGAAGCAGGTATAGGCATCCTGTTATGGATAGGAATAATAATCGCTGCACAGGCATTTCAGGAGACGCCTAAACACCATGCACTTGCAGTTGCCATGGGGTTGTTTCCTGCCTTTGCTGCGTGGGGATTGAATATGGTGGATGCCGGCCTTCGAGCCTCAGGGACCAATCTCTATAACACAGTATCCAATGGTTCGTTTCAGGGGATTATGCCCATCACAGGGGCTATTGCACTAAGCCAGGGCTTCATATTCACTTCTATGATACTTGCAGCCATGTCTGTTCACGTGATAGAAAGGAATTACTGGAAGGCATCCCTCTGGGCATTCAGTGCAGCGCTATTATCATACTTCGGGATTATACACGCCTATACGCTCACAATGTCCGGCGTTGCCAACAGGTTTGGGCTGGGGGCAGCAGGTGAGTTTGCTGCATGTTACGCGGCGATAGGGATCTTTCTTTTATTGCTGCAGCTGAGAACCAAATAGTGATCATTTATTACTGTTTACGAGTGAATGAATGGCAAATACTATCCCGCCTGCCAGGCTTGACATTACAAGTATTGTAAACCAACCAAAGGCAAAAGTCAGCGCCTCGGTCTCCGGAACATTTACAAATGCAAGAAAAAAGACGTAAGCCCCTTCTCTCAGGCCTATACCGCTTAGACTCACAGGCAGCATGCTCACTGTAACTACCAGAGGTACAACAAAGAGATAGAACCTCCAGGGAATAGTCATCTCGAGAGATAGTCCTATTAATATGTGAATAATAATTATCAGTGTATGGAATATAGCAGATATTGCAATGGCCTTTATTAATGGCCAGGGGGTTTTCCAATAGTTTAAAAGTAGAGAGACCTTTTCGCTTAAACTGGAGAGATATTTGCCGGCAAATACAGGCACAACAAGTCCGGCTAAAATGAGTGAATTTCCCATTAATATCACTGCAGGTAATGAATAAGGGAGTGTGATCCCGTTTAACATGGTAAGTGAAATACCGGCAATAATTACTAATACAATAAGCCCCGCTCCCCTGTCTGCCAGCACCGTTACAACTGCCCTGAGGATTTTCTTGTTCCCTTTAGACAGGTAATAGCACTTACCCACATCTCCACCAATAGCTGTAGGAAGAAACAGGTTAAAGAACATCCCTATAAAATAGTAAGTGAAGAATTGCCGGAAACTGTTTTGAAATCCCATGACACTGGCAACCAGCTTCCAGCGGTATGAGCAGATCACTTGTCCAATTAAATAAAGTACGAGTGCAATAAGGAGATATTCTACATTCACATGTTTGAATAGTTTCCAGACCTCGATAAAGTCTATCTTACGAAATAGGTATACAAGTATGGCAATACTGACACCTGCCTTCAGCAAAGTTGTAATCGTCTTCTTCAGCAGAAACTCCCTTTTTTAAAACATCCCCACTCTGTCATTCTGAACCATATGCTGAAGCAGTTTCAGCTTTGTTTCAGGATCTCCTGACCGGCATAGCCTGGGTTCCTGAGATAATGCTGAAAGCCCTGCGGCAGCCTACCCGCCCGGTTCTATATTAATCCTGTCTCGTATGCTGTAGATCGGCTTACCCTGGGACTCATAATATGTCCGCACCTGAATCTCAGCAAGTATACCCATGCTGAACAACTGAAGACCTGCAAGAATCAGTAAAGTCCCGAACAGCAGTAATGGCCTGTTGGATAGACTTGCACCGTAAAAAATCTTCTGAAATGCCAGATATCCATCAATTACGGTACCAGCCATCAACAATAAGATACCTGACCACCCGAATATGTGGAGAGGTCTGTCAAGAAAGAATTTTAGAAAGATAACGGATATGAGATCTATCAATACCCGGAATGCGCGTGAAAGTGTGTACTTGCTCTTTCCATATAACCTTGCGTGGTGATTGACTGCCATTTCAGTAATTCTTGCCCCATAAATACTTGCAAGGGCAGGAATAAAACGATGCAAACCGCCGTACAGCGGGACATTCTTGATTACCTCTGCCTTGTAAGCCTTGAGTGAACATCCATAGTCGTGTAATTTTACACCTGTTGTTCTGCCGATTATCCAGTTTGCAATCACCGAGGGGATCCTTCTTGAGAAGAGGCGGTCCTTCCTGTCTTTTCTCCAGCCGTTTACAACATCGTATCCGTCCTCCAGCCTGGATAGTAATGCCGGTATATCTGCAGGGTCATTCTGCATGTCTCCGTCCATGGCTACAATTATCTCACCCCTCGCAATGTCAAAGCCAGCAGACATGGCAGCTGACTGCCCGAAGTTTCTCCTGAGTCTTATAGCCCTGATATTTTCATGTTGAGAACAAATCTTCTTAAGCAAGGTGAATGTCTCATCCGTGCTGCAATCATCCACATAAATAATCTCAAATGGCCTGCCCATTTTATGCAGGACAGCTAGCAGCGATGAGTTAAGTCTTGATATATTCTCTGCCTCATTATAAACAGGGATGACAACTGAAATATATAATTCGTATTGATCTTTATCCATCTTATCCTTTTGTATGTTCACTCGAAATAGCCTTTCAAATCCCCCCTGACCCCCCTTTTCTAAAGTGGGGTAATTAATTTCCCCCTTTGAAAAGGGGGATAAAGGTTTTTTTTTCAAGCACCCTTGTGAACCCGCGGCTCATGACGGTTCATCCGAAATTTCCTTATTAACCCGGGCTAATGGCTGTTCACTCTAAAATACCACCCATAGCTTCTTCATACTCATTGCTCATTTTTTAAGCGGTTTATTAGTTGCCAGCGTATAACCTCTCTGCTCATACATGACATACAGGTTGGGATGTCCTGCATGACTTCCTATCCCGGACGTTTTTGAAATAATAAAAGCCCTTTCAGGTGCTTCTATTAAATCATTCAATTTGTCCCCCTCTTTCGCCAACAATATGGTAGCAGGCCGTTGAGCATAAAACAATATGCTTGGTTTATTAAGGCCATAAACAACAAGCTTGTCTTCAGCACCCATTTGTGCAGATGCTATCCGTGAGAAGTCCCTTAATGTTGACTGAAGATATTTATCAGCAACCGGAGTTACAAAGCTAAAAAGAATACATGAAACCACTGTCACCATACCTGCCATGATTCCAAATGCTAAACCCTTCCTGTTACGCCACAATGCTAATAGAAAAAGAACTGCAGCTGAGGCTACAACACCAGCTATATAATACAGGCCATATCCCCACTCAACAGGCTCCTGAAACTGCTTCAGCACAACCTTGGAATCAGCTAAGTAATTTGGCAGGAAACCTGCGCCCGCGGCAATAAACAACGATAGAATTATCATGAATGCGAATGAGTATTTCAAGTATCTTGCACCTGAAAATACCCCATCCCTGTCATTCTGAACTTGTTTCAGAATCCCCTCCCCAAGAGACCCTGAAACAAGTTCAGGGTGACATACAGGGTAAATATATCCATACCAGAATCTCCCAACCATTATGGCAAGCGGTGCCGATAGGGGTGCAATATACCCTGGCAACTTAGTCCTGGATATTGAAAAAAAGATGAAGATAACGAGAAACCATATGATAGAAAATAACATGACAGAATCACTGGCCTCAATTACACCCCGCTTTCTGGAACGAGGAAAATACTTATATAAGACCTGAGGCAGAAAGGCACTCCACGGGAAAAAGGCAAACAGTATGACAGGTATGAAATAATAGACAGATCCACGATGTCCTGAGACTACACCGGTAAAACGGGTGACATTGTGTTTTATAAAGAAAGCGTCAATATATTCCCATCCGTTAATCTGTATCTCAACTATATACCATGGAAGGGCAACAACCAGGAAGATTAATACACCTGAAACAAGATGCATCTTTTTTAAAGTAGAAATGAAATCCCCTCTCAGGATCAGAAATATAAAGATAATGGCTCCCGGAAGGACAACTCCTACTGGCCCTTTTGTCAGGACGGCAAGGGAAATACTCAAATAGAAACCCATGTACCACCAGGGGATTTTTTCAGCACTGCCTCTAATATATCCAAGAAAAAAGCAGAATAATGCAGAGGTTATAAAGAATGCCAGTGTCATATCTGTTATAGATGCATGTGCAAGAACGATTACTTCGATAGATGTGGCGAATATGACAGCCGTTATAACACCCCATTTAGGATGTCCAAGCCAGCGGAGTATATAGTAGCACATCAGTGTGAGGAGAACGCCGAATGCGGCAGACCAGAAACGTGCGGCAAATTCTGTGATGCCGAAGACACTGAAGGCTGATGCCATCAGCCAGTAAAATAAGACAGGTTTGTCATACCTGTTAGAATAATTATACTGCGGTGTAATCCAGTTCCCGGTTACAATCATCTCCCTTGATGCCTCGGCATAAACTGCCTCATCAACATCGAAGAGACCTGGTGAACCAATATTATAAAACATAATAAAAAAGCTGAAGGCAGCTATTCCTACAGGCGGACCATACTTCTTAACCACTTCCTTCATGTCATCTAATCCCCTGGTCGCCACCATACGTCCTATCCAGATCCCAAGCAGGATCCCGGCAAAGACGTCAGAGGGAAAATGGGCGCCAACATAAATCCTCGAAATGCAGACAAGCAGAGCATATCCATAGAGAGGGTATCTCATCCATGGAATGAATGTTGACAAGGTATATGCAAACGCAAAAGCTGAGGTTGCGTGTCCTGATGGAAATGAGTCAAATCCCGGCAAGATTGAAGGACCAAGGGTAAATCCGAGTGCCTCCAATACCTTGGGACGAGGTCTGCCAATAATGTGTTTTATAATCTGACTCAATAGGCCTGATGCGGCAACTGCGTAAATCCCCCTCTTGCCTGCATTTACTATCTTCTCATCTTTTTTTATTATCAGACCAATGGCAATTAGAATAAAACAAACAACAACCTGAACCCAACCCTGGCCAAGGTAACTCAACCATGACATTATGTTTTTCAGATAAGGAGACCTGACAAACTCAATAGATTCAAGTGCGATGTTATCAATAAATAACAGGATTACAAAAATAGCGGGTATAATTCTAATCATAATTTAAGGCTAATATAAAGTATAACCCCTGGTAGATAAAGGGTTGCCTGATGTCCTTATAATTTATTGACAACAATTTTTAATATTGCTACATTCTACATCATCAGGAAATATAATTCCATACGGAGGCGACAAATGGCAACGATCAATTATATAGTCAAGGTGGAAGATGCAAAGATGGCTCAGATAAAAAAGGCCCTTGAAACTGCAAATATTAAAGTAATCAGTATCATTGATATTTACAAATCAGGAGAAGAACCGGCTAAGAAGGAAACTGCGGCCGAAGCGAAATGACAGGCAGTATCATAAACTGACAACCCTGTCCTTTCCACCCTCTTTGGCTTTATACAAGGCATTGTCAGCCTTTCTGATGAGGTTTTCAAAATCTGTTACATCCGGGTGCGGATAAGTCGTTACACCTATACTGACTGTTATATTCTCACCCTCTTTAATGCAATCAAAAACAAAACTTCTGACAGACCTGCAAATACGTTCCGCCAATCTCAATGCATCCTCCCTTATGCTATTGGGAAGGATAACAGAAAACTCTTCACCACCATATCTTGCAATAATGTCTGTTTCCCTGACACTCTTCTTCAGTACCTTTGCTACATCCTTCAATACCTTGTCTCCTGCCTGATGTCCATAAGTATCGTTGACCCGTTTGAAGTTATCAAGGTCAATCATCATGCATGACAGGGGACTGCTATATCTTTTAGCCCTCTTAAACTCCTCATCAAGTCTCCGGACAAAATATTTGTGGTTGTATAATCGTGTAAGATCATCTGTGATTACCAATTTTTCAAGGAGCAGCTTCTCTTCCCTCAAAACATTAAATAAATGGGCATTCTTAAGGGCAACTGCGGCGCCATCTATTATTACCTGACAGAGCTTTAAATCATGTTCACTGAATTTGCCACCCTTTTTTGATGTCCTTAGAAAAAGTGAACCTTTATCATTATCATAATAATGTATAGGCATTATAATAATTGACTTAATACCCAGGCATAGAATCTTGTCTCTTACGGCGATAAGAGTTGGATCTGTTCCTACGTCCCCTATATATACAATGCTATCGTCTTTAGCAGCTCTAATTATCTCCGGATACTTGTTAAGGTCTAAAGTTATAGAATCAAGGGCAGCGTCTTCAAATGTGGCAAGTACATTACCTATATCTTTATCCTTATCAACATTAACTATAGAGCATCTTGTAACAGGAACAACTTCTGATATCTTCTGAACAATAAGGAACAATAAGTCCTTTGTCTCGAGCGTAGAGAAAAGAGACTTATTAACATTGAGGATTATGTCTAAAATATCTTTCTCGTGGTCAACAGGTTTGTTTTCCATTTTATTAATATACATTAACCGATCTCAACCGTAACTTGTACACCCGCCCTGTCACCTGCGTCCCTGATTGCGTCTGCAACAAGTTTTCTGTGACAGCTATTTACATTCTCCCAGCATACAAGACATATCTTTGCATTGGAATTGGATTTAACCCAGTCTTCAATTACTGACGCACGCTGTTTAAGAATTACAGTCATCCTTTCATTGAGCTTCCTGGAATCCTTGGTTTTGTTATATTCAATCTGCGCATCGAAGGTTGGAGTAAAAAGCCACAGAATCGTGATCTCCCTGTGTCGTTGAGGCTTTGTTGTAGAAACCGCATAGACCGTATACCCAAGTGCATCAGCCGGTAAATTATCAAAACTTCTTGTCATGAGACGCATTATATATCACCTCTGTAATATTTCATACCTTCTGCAAAATGGGGGTAGTTTATCACACATTTATTTAAAAGGAAATAACTGTATTGGATGGTTACACGAAGTATCTTGTGGAGAAATTATAAATACAACTACATATTGGATGTTTCAAATACTCTCCTTATTAGATGCATACAACTTATTGATATATCAGGGTATTTGATATGACTAAATAATAGGCATTAACCACACACATCAATATTCAAGGGGGATAGAGGGTATTATACAGGGGTTTATCCACAAGTTATCCACCTCTCTTGTGGGAAAGTCCATGTACCATGGATAAAGAAAGTATAGCTAATCCTCCATCTCTTGACATAAAGGTATTTTTTCTGTAAAGTCGTTACCTACGAATAGCCTGATATTAAAGAAGTAGATTATGCAGCTATTCAGTTTACGCTCAAAAATACCCATATGCAAGGAAGGAGTTTTGTTTTGAACTGAGGCGTACTGTGTTGTACGTCGAGGTTCAAAACAAAACTCCTGACGCCGCAGATGGGTGTTTTTCAGCGTAAACTGGGGGATCGTCTAATGGCAGGACAACAGTCTCTGGATCTGTTTATCGAGGTTCGACCCCTCGTCCCCCAGCCAGATATTTCATAATATCATTATTAAATTCTCTAAAAAGTCTGGTCCATCCTGACCCATGCAAAATGAGATGCATCACTCACATCTTCCACACCATAACCGGCGCTGACTCCCAAGGTATCAGTTAACTGATACCTCACGTCAATCCCGGTCCAGGTTGTCTTATCTGGCGGATCAGCGTGTACATGCCTGATTTCAAAATCTGTCTCAAGACCTATACTGGTTCTGATGTCCGGATTGTACTCCACTCTCGCAAATATATCCTCTGCATCTGCCCCCATATGATGTCCGATGATTCTTCCATCATAGGTGTACCCTGAGTTATACAGTCCATGGGTATACCATGTATTATAGCTGGTATTTGCTGCTGTCGTAGCCCATTCTAATCTTAGGTTCGTATTATCAATGGATGCCGGTTCGTCAACAAACATACCTGCAAGATATGCCTTTTCTTTAGGCCATCCATTGCCAGAAGAGTCCTCTGCACCGATTTCTCCGTATAATTCCATACCGGAAAACAGCCATGACCTTTCGAGGTTATTAATCATAACCGAGAAATCCAGCGACATTATCTGATTATTATCAATACCTGAACCAGACCATGCATGTTCGGTATTATCATTTGCAACCAGGATCTTATACCAGTCTGAGATGCTAAGACTCTTTCTCCCTTCACCTCCAAACATGATCACCCTGGACAATGCAAATCTGAATGATGACAATGGCCTGAAATCAAAACGCATACCCAGCAGCTTTGCATGAGGTATATCTCTGTCGCTTTCTAATTGTGTCAAAAAAAGAGTTGGTTTGAATCCTCCCAATCCTCTTAATATCCACGGAAGCATGAATGGACTCTGCGACGTAATCCTTATCATATCAAGCGGCCTTGCATTATTCGTTAGCAAAAGACTTCCGTGATAACCCGGCCCCCACCAGAGAGGCTCTCTTCCAGCCGCCAGTTCAATATTGGCTGCGTTAAACATCCCATAACCTGTTATGACTTTACCTTCAGCTCCACCTTCCCATCCCCTGAACTCAGGATTAAGATAGATTGATATTAGGTCACCAATACTCAAATATGAAGACATACCGGCTATGACATTATTCCCCGCTCTAATATCATTACCATAATTATTCGTATTAAAGTACTCAGGGTGATCATCACTGTATGTATATTTAAGATACACAGTATCAACAGGCTTGAAAAACATATCTGAGGCATTTTGCTCTTTCAGCTCTATAAACTCCTTATCCAGTTTATCGAGCATCTGTCGTATATCCTGCATCTCATTTTTGCTGTCATCAGGCAGGTCATCCCATGTCATTAAGGCCTCATCTGTAAGCCTCCTCCCCTCTACCCTGCTGAAGGGTCTGGTTGACAGTATGGCTGATTTTATAAAACCACGGGCCTCAAGTATCTCTAAGTAATTATATGTCCGGTTGTTCAGGGGTATATCGGGGGCCGTCCTGGCATTAGCAACTAAAGGATACGATATCGAAGATATAAAGATCAGCCAGAACGTAAGGGTAATGAGCCTGCGGCTCAGAAGGTATGATGAGAAAGACATCTTCAATTACCTGCACCATATTTTCAGATTCTCAGAAGATCGCGTGACACAACATCCTTCTTCACCGGACCAAGAATAGCAAGAGAAAGGTAATCAGGCTTAAACAGGTCATTTACAAGCCTCTGTATCTGTGAAGGTGTTATGCTGTTTATCTCTTTATTTATGTCATCAGTCGTATAAAACCTGCCGGAGTATATCTCATCCCGTGCAATACGGCTCATTCGATTGCTTGTGCTCTCCAGTCCCAGCAGGAGGTTTCCCTTCATCTGGTTTTTGACCCTGTTCATCTCTTTACGTGAAATGCCATTTCTTAGTATCTTCTTTATCTCTTTGAGTATTAGTTCAAGTACCTCTGAAAGTGACTCCTTGCCGGTGCCTGCATAAATATTAATAACTCCGCTGTCAGTAAAAGACGAGAGATAGGAGTATATACTGTATACAAGACCCCGTTTCTCTCTTACCTCCTGAAACAACCTCGAACTCATGCTGCTGCCAAGTATCGCATTAAGCGCATACAATGCATATCTCTTTTTATCATTCTGCGGCAGCCCGAGTGTGCCAAGACAGAGGTGTACCTGCTCAATACTTTTGTTCTTAACCACTATGCCGCTCTTTAGATCTGGCTTTGTCCTCAGGTTATCAGTAACTTTCCGCCTCATTTTTCCGATATTCCTGTTTAGATGCTTCAGAAGGTTTGAGAACTCAAAATTTCCTGCAGCTGATATGACAATGTTGGACGGGTGATAATGTCGTCCTATGAAATCAAGCATACTATTGCGGTTTAATCCTTTGATAGTTTCAACGCTTCCAACAATCGGTCTTGCAAGTGGATTTCCATCCCACACCAGTCTCGCATGCATATCATGAACATAATCCTCAGGGTCGTCCTCTACCATCTTTAATTCTTCGAGAACAACCTGTTTTTCCTTCTCCATATCCTTCCTGTTCATAGAGGAGTGCAAAAACAGATCTGATATGATCTCAATGCCCTTGGCTATGTGTTCATCCAGGACTTTCACATAAAATGTAGTTGTCTCGCGGGTTGTAAAGGCATTCAACTCACCGCCAAGCGAATCCATTTCGAGGGCAATATCGTGGGCAGAACGATGGGCCGTTCCCTTAAAAAACATGTGTTCTGTGAAATGAGAGATTCCTGCATAATTTGTCTCTTCATCTCTTGAACCTACGCGAACCCAGATACCAAGTGATACGGATTTAACAGAAGGAATACGCTCTGCTACTACCCGTATTCCATTGTCAAGGTGTTCCTTCAGAAACGCAGTATCTCTCATTTAAGCTTCGCTTCTCTCGTCCTTAATACCTCTTTCCTTCATAGCATCCTTCCTGCTGAGGCGTATTTTACCCTGTTTATCTATCTCTAACACCTTGACAAGGATTTCATCACCCTCATGTACGACATCAGTGACAATGTTCACTCTGAAATCAGCAAGCTGGGATATATGCACAAGACCGTCAGTACGCGGAAGTATCTCAACAAATGCCCCGAAATCCATGATCTTTCTGACAGTTCCAAGGTATATCTTTCCGACTTCAACTTCCTCTATAATCTTTCCTATTATCTCCATTGCCTTATTTGCAGCCTCTTCATCAACTGATGCGATTGTTATCAAACCTGAATCGTCTATGTCTATCTTAACCCCTGTCTGTTCGATAATACTTCTGATCATTTTCCCACCCGGCCCGATGACCTCACCTACCCTGCCCGGCTTTACCTTCATAGTAAAGATCCTCGGGGCGTGAGCAGATAGCTTTTCCCTCGGAACAGAAATAGCTGCTATCATCCTCTCCAGGATATGAAGCCTCCCCTTCCTTGCCTGTTCAAGGGCCCTGCCCATAACCTCTGTTGTTATGCCTGCAATTTTTATATCCATCTGTATGGCAGTCACACCATCAGCCGTACCGGTAACCTTGAAATCCATATCGCCAAGATGATCTTCAACCCCCAGTATATCTGACAATATTTCTACATCCTCCCCTTCTTTGATCAACCCCATTGCAATCCCTGCAACCGGAGCGGTGATTGGCACTCCTGCATCCATCAACGCAAGTGAAGAACCGCATACTGTGGCCATAGATGAAGAACCGTTTGACTCAAGGATATCGGAGACAATCCTGAGGGTGTATGGAAATACATCTTTACCTGGAATAATAGGTTTAATCGCCCTCTCAGCCAGAGCACCATGCCCGATCTCTCTCCGTCCCGGACTGCGAAGTGGTCTTGCCTCGCCCACACTGAAAGGCGGGAAATTGTAGTGAAGCATAAATGCCTTCGTAGACTCACCTTCCAGGGCTTCCACAAACTGTTCATCATCTGCCGTACCAAGGGTTACGACTGCAAGGCTCTGTGTCTCGCCTCTTGTAAACAGGGCAGAACCATGAGTCCTTGGAAGGATACCGACATCACATGTTATAGTCCTGATATCTGCAGGTCCCCTGCCGTCTGCCCTAATCCCTTTGTGCAGAATCATCTTCCTCATCTCTCTTTTTTCAATCTTGTGAAAGACAGTCCTGATATCCCTGTTCTTGTCTCCCTCTGCTCCCTCAGGATTCAGTTGGACTATGACATCATCGAGAATCGCATCCAGTGTGGCCTGACGCTGTGTCTTATTGGGAATTACGAGTGCTTCTACAATCTTGTCAAGAGATAATTTCTCAATATCAGCTGCAAGATTATCATCAACAGAACTAATCACGACCTGCATCTTTTCCCGTCCCACAAGCCTTCTCAATTCAATCTGTGCATCTATAAGTTTTTGAATTTCTGCGTGTGCGAGCTCAATGCCTTTAAGAATAATCTCTTCAGGCATCATCTTTGCTCCGCCTTCAACCATCATTACGGCATCACGAGTACCGGCAACAACAAGATTAAGGTCACTGTTGTCCAGCTCGCAAAATCCCGGGTTTATTATGAACTCACCGTTTATATGACCGACACGGACTGCGCCTACAGGGTCATTAAAAGGTATCTCTGATACATAAATAGCGGCAGACGAAGAGGTAATTGCCAGCAAGTCTGATGAATAACCGAAATCCGCTGAAAGGACATATGAAATAATCTGAGTGTCATTGTAATACCCTTTTGGAAACAGGGGTCTAAGGGGCCTGTCTATGAGCCTGCTTGTAAGTGTCTCCTTTTCCGTCGGCCTCCCCTCCCGGCGGAAAAAGCTGCCGGGGATTCTCCCTACAGCATATGACTTTTCCTGATAATCTACCGTAAGAGGAAGAAAATCTATCCCCTGCCTGATCTGTTTAGAGGCGACGGCTGTTGACAGCACCACAGTATCACCATACCTTGCAACAACAGCGCCGTCAGCCTGTTTTGCCATCCACCCTGTTTCAAGGATCAGTTTCTTTCCACCAATTTCAGCTTCTACTTTCTGGATCATTATTGTATTCCCCCTGTAAGGTAATCTATTTTCTCAGTCCAAGCCTTTTAATCAACTCTTTGTATCTGCCTGCATCTATCCTTTGCAGATACTGAAGAAGTCTCCTCCTCTGATTTACCATCTTTAGGAGACCTCTACGAGAATGATGATCTTTCTTGTGGGTCTTAAAGTGTTCAGTCAGATAGGCTATCCTGTTGCTCAATATGGCAACCTGCACCTCGGGGGATCCGGTGTCAGAGGGATGAATGCTGTATCCCTTTATGATGTTTTGTTTTTCCTGTTTCTCCAGACTCATTTATTTGCCTCCTTCATGAATAAATAATTTGTGTAATTATAACAAAACTCTCTCAATTTTAACAATCTTTTCACTGCTGCCATACCTGACCTCATTACTGCCGCAGATTGCCTTGCCTATGGCCTTTAGAACGCCGCAATTGTCTACAACTGCAATAGTATCATCACGGGAAAAATCCCCTTTTATACCTTCAACAGCCTCCATGTCAAGGGCCCTGCCGTCTCTTACCAATGAATTACCATAACTGTTTATAGTTGCCGAAGGCATCCACCCGGTAATCTGCTCCAATCTTCTCAGCTTCGTCTCAAGTCTATCAGCTCGATTAAGTCCTTCAGCATCATCTATCGTGATGGAATCTTTTATAGAAAAATCCCCAGACCTTGTCCTCTCCAGACTGAACATATGTGCGCCCACTCCAAGGAAATCACCGATGTCAGCACAGAGCGTCCTTATATATGTCCCCTTTGAACAAGTTACCTCAAAACCTGCAAACTCTCCGGAGTAGTCGAGCAGTTTTATTTCAGTGATATTGATTTCACGCGGCTCTCTTGTAATCTCTTTCCCCTTGCGTGCATGACGATAGAGAGGAACCCCTTTAACTTTAACTGCCGAATACATCGGCGGCACCTGACTAATCTTACCGGTAAACTTCCTGAATGCCTCTTCTATCTGCTCCAGGCTTATATTAAATTCCGCTGTTTCTTTAATTACCCTGCCGGCAGCATCTTGAGTATCTGTGCTAATCCCTAATCTCATAACAACTTTATATTCTTTATCAAACTCATTTGTATACTGGGCGAGCCTCGTTGCCCTGCCAATACACACAGTAAGAACACCTGTAGCATCCGGATCAAGAGTACCTGTATGACCTATCTTCTGAATTGACAATATACTGCGCAACTTAGCCACGACATCATGAGATGTCCAGCCTTTTTGTTTATTTATTATGAGCAACCCTTCCAACGGCCTCAGCCACCTTCCCTACTACCTTCTTCTTAACCTCGTCAAATGAACCCTTTAATAAACAGCCAGCCGCCATGCTATGCCCGCCGCCGCCAAACTCCAGGGATACTAATGCCACATCAACCTTTCCGTTTGACCGGAAGCTCAGTTTCCATTCATCTTTTGACTGTCTGAATAAAATCGCTACCTCAACACCCTCTACAGACCTCGGGTAGTTTATCAGGTCCTCAGTATCTTCTTTTGATGTTCCCGTTTCCTTAAACATTTCTTCAGTAACAGTAATCCACGCAATCTTTCCGTCTTCGCTCAATTTAAGCGTTGACAGTACAAGTCCGAGCAAACTCAGTCTGCCGATGCTGTTTCTGTTATAAACTTTATCAGCAATCTCCGCCGGATTAGCGCCGTAGCCGATCATTTCACCTGCTACGCGGAGGGTATGATCCGTAGTATTGGTATACCTGAACGAACCCGTTTCAGTCATTATCGCGGTATAAATACATATTGCAATCTCCGGTGTAACCGGTATTCCCATCTTCTTTATGATGGTATATACAATGTCTGCTGAGGCAACTGCCTCTTCCACGAGGTTTATCGTCCCAAAGCAGGGATTAGTCTTGTGGTGGT
Organism: Nitrospirota bacterium; assembly: GCA_020846775.1. Taxonomy (NCBI): domain Bacteria; kingdom Pseudomonadati; phylum Nitrospirota; species Nitrospirota bacterium. The sequence goes on along the minus strand of JADLDG010000045.1, from coordinate 21,032 downwards.
CAATATTAATCAGGATATCTGCAGGTATATTGTCTTTGCTTAAAAAACCTACCCTTTCAAGGTCACCGCAGTCGAGTACAATTACGGCATCGAACCGCCGGTCAACTTTCCTGACCTGATGAACCTTGTCACTTGAAGGGAGAAACCTGAGAATTCCTGGAACAGGATCGAGCGTATTGATCGTAACGTTCTTACCTAACGACAACAAGGCAAGGGCAAGCGCAAGTGTTGAACCAATGGCATCACCCTCAGGATTCATATGGGTAGTTAACATGAAACTCTCTTTTTTCTTAAACGTTTCTATTATCTTATCAATGCTCAATTTTCATCCTCTTTCTTAATATGATCCAGGATATCAAGGACGTGGGCGGCCTCTTCAAGAGAGTTATCCAATCTGAATACTATATCCGGGGTAAACTTAATCTTTATCCTCCGTCCTATCTCTCCCCTTACATAACCAGATGCGCTGTTGAGTCCTTTCATTGTCTCTACTTGTGTTTTCTCATCTCCAAGTATGCTTATGTAAACCTTTGCATGCCTGAGATCATCACTCACATCAACCGACGTAACTGTGACAAAACCAACTCTCGGGTCTTTTAATTTTCTCGCAATAATATCCGCGATTTCGGCCCTGATCTGGTCACCTATCCTGTCTGTCCGTTTATACTGTTGCATCTCATATAATAAATATTTACACAAACTCTATATTATGTTTCAGCAATTCTACGGAGTGTTCTTCAGAGATAAAACCAATTATCTTATCCAGCACGCCATTGACAAACTTCTTTTCACTCCCAACACAGGCAATTCCAAAAACCGCTCTCTGCCAGAGATCCTGATCACCAATCTCAGCAACTGAAACATTAAACTTTTGCCTGATACGGTCTTTGATACTCTTGATAACCTGCCGTTTTCCTTTCAGAGAACCGCTATCTGGAATAAAAAGTTCGACAGTACACAGGCCCACAATCATAATAAAAAATAATTATCAGAAAATATACTTTAATTGTCTTATAATTTTCCCGCAATCTTTTCTATAACATATGCCTCTATGATATCTCCCACCTTGATGTCATTAAAATTCTCAATCCCAATGCCGCACTCATAGCCCGCCTGGACCTCGCGAACATCATCCTTGAAACGCCGCAGCGACGAGATCTTACCTTTATAAATCTCAACATTATCCCGTATCAATCTGACACCTGTAGTTGATCTTGATATGACCCCATCAAGGATGTATGACCCTGCAATGCTCCCGATCTTGGGGATAGTGAAGACCTCCCTGACCTCTGCCCGGCCTTTTATATGCTCCTTTAGAGTAGGCTCGAGGAGTCCTTCCATCGCAGCCTTAACATCTGCCACTGCATCATAAATAATGTTATAGAGACGGATATCAACTTTTTCCTTTTCGGCAAGAGTTACTGCCTTGGGTTCCGGTCTCACATTAAATCCTGCAATTATGGCATTGGAAGCAGCCGCAAGCATTACGTCTGTTTCTGTAATCCCTCCAACACCGCCATGAATAACCCTGACCTTAACTGCGTCAGTTCCGAGTCTTTCCAGCGCTTCATTGACGGCCTCTACAGATCCCTGGACATCTCCCTTTATAATTATCTTCAGCTCACGGACAACACCATCCTTTATCTGACTGTATAATTCATCAAGTGTAACCTTCTTTGCCTTCTCGAGTCCGGCAACCCTCTGCTTCTGCTGTCTGTCAGTGGCGATAGATCTTGCGATCTGTTCATCCTCGGCAACCACGAATGTATCACCTGCCTGGGGAACCCCTGACAATCCTATAACTTCAACAGGAGTGGAAGGATATGCAATCTGCAACGGCTTTCCAACATCATTCAGCAGCAGCCTGACCCTTCCAAAAAAAGTTCCGCATACAAATGGATCTCCCTGCTTGAGAGTCCCGTTTTGAACTAATACCGTGGCAACAGGGCCCCTTCCTTTGTCAAGCTTGGCCTCAAGAATAACTCCTCTCGCCTTTTTGTCAGGGTTAGCCTTCAGTTCAAGCACCTCCGCCTGAAGAAGTATCATCTCAAGAAGATGATCAAGGCCTGTCTTCTGTTTTGCCGATACTTCGGCAACGATATTCTGTCCTCCCCACTCTTCAGGTACTAATCCATGTTTTGTCAGCTCCTGCCTTATTCGTTCAGGACTTGAACCAGGTTTATCAATCTTGTTTATTGCAACAATAATAGGCACGTTAGCCGCTCTCGCATGATTTATAGCCTCAATGGTCTGGGGCATGATACCATCATCTGCAGCTACAACCAGGATAACAATATCGGTAACCTTTGCACCGCGTGCACGCATAGCAGTAAATGCCTCATGACCGGGAGTATCCAGAAATACAATCTTTTTCCCGTTTGTCTCTACAACATATGCGCCAATATGCTGTGTAATGCCTCCTGCTTCACCTTCAGTGACCCGTGTCTTCCTTATTGCATCCAGAAGAGATGTCTTACCATGGTCAACATGACCCATAATTGTAACAACAGGGGCACGAGCCTGTAATGTTTCAGGAACATCCTCAACCTCTTCTATGTACTCTTCCAGTTTCTTCTCTGCAGCTATCTCTACCTTCAACCCAAAGGCGTCTGCGATCAGAACGGCAGCATCCACATCAATAGGGTTGTTAACCGGAACCATCATCCCCATCTCTATCAGCCTGGCGATTACTTCATTCGACTTGTGGCCTATCAAGTCTGCAAACTCTTTTACAGTGATACCTTCATACAGTTTAATAATCTTCTTCCTTGGCTTTGTTATATCGGCCTGCAGGCTCCCCTTGGCCCTTCTGTCGGTAGCAGCTGATTTAAATTTTTTAACCTTTTTGGGGATGACCTTAAAACCCTTCCATTTCTGAGAAATTACCAGGTCTTCATCCACCTCACCCGCAATAACCTTAATACCCTTCTTCTTTTGACCTTTAATATCAGTTTTTTCTTCTTCTGGTTTAACGATCACAGGTGTTTCTTCTGCAATGGGAATATCTTCAGCAGGCTGGGCAAGTGACTCCTTAATCTCCGGCAGTGGATTGACATCAGCAGCAACGACCTGTTCGCCGGGCGCTGAAACAGTTTGCCCTGCCTGAAAATCTTCCTTTAATACCCCGAGTTCCCTAAACTCCTTTAATTTTCTGATTACATTCTCTTCAAGCTTTTTATCATCTTCCTTTAACTCCTGACTGCCCTTTTTCTCTGTACTTTTCGCTGCCTCCTCAACTGGAGCAGCCGGCAGGATCTCTTCAGGCAAAGGCGCAGCAGCTTTTTTCTTTATCAGTATCGTCTTAGGAGTACCTTTTATTTCCTTAAACGACTCATTAGCCTTCCCTATGCCATCTGCCGTTTTGTTTAACTTTGCACTTACAAGGGCGATAGAGCTTTCATCAAGCACCGACATATGGGTTGATGCAGCTATGCCGAGACTCTTCAGGATATCGAGGAGTTCCTTGCTTTTCATATTAAATTCACGGGCTAATTCAAAAACCTTTTTACCACTCATATTTGTATTCACTCCTTAGTTTACCGAAAACGATAAATTCATTAGTGTAAACTATCAAGTCTCTTCTATATTTTCAACATCCCCGACATTCTCACTCACGAGCTCCCGTCCTGCCTCCATCTCCCTCGCCACACTCTCTGAAATCTCTGACTCCTTCTCCTTTGCGCGCGTCTGTTCATACTCAGTTTCACTGATTATGTCAATTTTCCAGTTGGTAAGCTTTGCTGCAAGCCTGACATTCTGACCCTTTTTACCTATTGCCAGTGAAAGCTGCTGATCTGTTACTACTACAAGTGCTGATTTCTCATCTTCATTTATTCCAACCCTGTCAACTACAGCAGGACTAAGGGCTTCGGCAATAAATACCCTCGGATCGTCTGACCATGGAATAATATCTATCTTCTCTCCTCTTAATTCACGCACAACTGCCTGTACCCTGGACCCTTTCATTCCTACACATGCACCAACAGGGTCAACAGCAGAATCCTTGGATGACACTGATATCTTTGTCCTGTCTCCCGGCTCCCTTACAACGTCTTTGATTTCTACTATCCGCTCATATATTTCCGGAACCTCAGTTGCAAATAACTTGCTTACAAAATTAGGATGACTCCTGGAAAGTATTAGCTGCGGCCCCTTTGCTGAAGGCTTTACCTCCAGCAGGAATGCCTTGATCCTATCCCCTCGCTTAAATGTTTCCCTGGGGATCTGTTCTTTTGCAGGAAGAAGTCCCTCTGTCTTTCCCAGATCAACAATATAATTTCTGTTTTCGTGCCCTAAAATTACTCCGTGGACAAGCTCTCCCTGTCTGTCTATAAAATCTTTATATACAGTATCCCATTCCGCTTCTCTGACCTTCTGAAATATAACCTGTTTTGCAGTCTGAGCAGCTATCCGGCCAAAATCTCCTATCTCAATCAAGGCGCCAATCTCATCTCCAAGCTCGGCCTCGTTATCCATCACCCTTGCTTCCTCGAAAGATATCTCTTCTTTAGGGTTCGTTACCTCTTCCACAATTTTCTTGATTAAAATAACTTGTATCTCCCCGGATTTAGGGTCTATCTCTACCTGAATGTTATCTGCGACCCCAAAACGCTTTTTTGCTGCTGATAACAGAGCTGCCTTTACGGCATCAAGAATAATTGACCCGCTAATCCCTTTTTCCCTACCAATCTGTTCTATAACATTAATTAGTTCTCTGCTCATTGAGAATCTTTTCCTCCCTTTTCAAAAAAAAAGTGGGCATAACCACCGCCCACTCAATCAAGTAGAGCTCAACTGTGTGCTTTTCTTATAGCATAGTAAAAATAAAAAAGCAAGGTACAGCCGCCCCTCATTTTAGTCTTCGTCAACCTTGACTTTTAATGACAATTATTAGAATATGTAATGCGGAATTGGACGTTATTATGATATTAATGGCCGGGATGGTGAAACAGGTAGACGCACGGGACTCAAAATCCCGCGGGGGCAACCCCATGGGGGTTCGATTCCCCCTCCCGGCACCAAAAAAGACAGGGTGTTCGGCAAACGAGTCATTACGGTTCAAGAAAACCTAACAGGGCCTTTGGACAGACAATAAATAAGATCGCATTCGACATTTCAGCCTCTTATTTCTCCTGAGGAATCCTCGATGTCCCCCGGACCCACTCATCGAGGAAGCGGATAGTTAAGCGGATAACCAGGAAACCTCCGATTGTCCCAACGAAGAACCAGAACCCTCCCAGACGTGACGCTACAGCGCCACACAATAAAGCCAGGACTACAGATACAAAATCAAATATTTGGCCAACAGGTTCTATCGACTGTACATGCTGGAATTCATTATGCCATGGGGTCTTGTCATACTCGGTTCGAGGTTTTGCCTGAGGTACAGCATGCGCTGAGGTATCCTTCAAGACTCCATATTCACAGATATCTACACATGTAAAACATTTGACACATTCCCTGCTTTTTACCTTGCCTTTATAGTGATAAATTTCCCGGCTGACGTCAATTCCCTGTGGACATGAAGTAGCACACTTCCTGCACCCTGTACATTGGCCAACTCTGGTGATCTTGCTTTGAAATGGATTAAGGTTTGTAAAAATAGCCAGCATAAAGGCATAAGGGCATAGAATACGGCAAAAAGCTGCCTGACCGTAGAAATAATTAAAGAAAAAGGTGGCTGTAAAGACAATTACTAATGTCAGTGCCACAACTAAGAAGATATCCAGAAAAGTGGCTGACAATGTTAAGTTAAAGGGAGCATAGGGACCGAAAAGCAGGCCTTTGTTACCAGGCATGTCAGTCCACGGCGGCGGTGAATTCATGTCAAATGTAAACATATAAGAATATCTCCGCAGATAAAGCATAACCGGCATCAAGAGGATACCGAAAGCCCCTAATCGCAACTGCCAGGGATATCTTGTATTTAACAATACGTTCTTTCGGCGAAGCTTCATATATCCTTCGATTTTAAGCTTTCTCATTACCCAGTCAGAAAACTCAAGGATTCCACGAATATGACAGGCCCAGCCGCAGAAAGCACGGCCCCAGATGAAGACCGATGCGATAATTAGTAAGACCATTATTGCCGCCGAGTTGATGTTTCCCCGAACCAGCGCCGGCACACCCGTCATAGCTGTCTTACCCCAGGGTTTGATGTCAAATCCATACCAGAGAGTTACATGAACAACGATGTAGAGATTGACCGCAAGTAAACAGACTAACCGGATTTTTCTGGTCAGTGAAAGAGAGGGCTGAACGCTATCCTTCATGGGTTTTACCGCAGGTGAATTCATAATTATGTCCCTCCTGATTTGGTGTCCTTAAGCATCAATTGTCAAACAAAGAAGCTGCTAATCTCTAGAGAGACGATCAGACAGTATGGGCCTAAATAAACCTTGTGCAATGACCCTATGACCCTCCTTATTTGGATGCCAATGGTCGTCAGGTTCTACCATATAGAATGATGGCAATTTATCCTGTTTGATAAACTCAGGCAGCAGATCAAAAACCTCTATCTTATTTGAAGTAAGATAGCTTCTGATCATTTCATTCAAATCTGCTGATTCGTATTTTTTAAAATCATATTCGTAACTTGGCAGGATCACCACTAAAAACTTAACCTTCTTCTCTTCCAGCAGGTCTCTCATCTTTAAAATATGAGAATATACTGTATCTTTGTTTCTATTGAAATAGAGGTGATAGTAATCATACTTATTCCCTAAGTTCCATTCTGTAACGACTCTGTAGAGTTCTCTGAGAAAAAATAGTTTAGGTTTTTTGAAATATAATATCTTGTTTCCCGATGCATTCCACAGATCGAAATCATTTAAATTTAACATATAGACCACTTTATCCGGTGAGTATGCAAGAACCCGAGTTTTTAAAAGTTCATGGATCTGGATCGTGTTGTAGCCATCAATCCCAAAATTCAAGGCCTGAACTTTTCCGTCCGGCATTGCATTGTTAGCAAGATTTTGGAACTGTTTTACGAAAACATCATCCTTGTTAACCTTGAAGCCTAATGTTGTCGAATCCCCTATAAATGCGACCCGATAGACATCTTCCGGTTTAACCACAGTTTCATAATCTTCATCCCTGAATCCAAATCTATTTGTCTCTATTTTGAATCCAAGTTTTGAATTTTCATAACTTCCATATGGCCGGTATTCCCACATGAGGACTTCATCTTTTGAGGGGATCGTCATCATCCCATACCAATCTCCATTTACAGAATAATTCGATTTCCATTTTTCATACCAGAAGAATCTCTTATAGATTTCATAGCCGCTGATCATAATCAGAACTGTAATAACTGCAGTCAAGACTATCATGAGCATGGTTTTCATTACATTTGACAATGATGTCATTACCTCTCACTGATTATTGAGATTATTAATTCGTTATTTGCCTGCCTGACTGACTGACTGTCTTCAAATATCATTTTTTAATCTAATCCATACTCTGTCTTCCAGTCAGTTTTTTCTTCCCATGACGGCTGCTTTATCTTCTCAAGAACGCAATTCTCCAGTACAAGGAGGTCCATTTCTGTTCTCATAAAACACTTATAGGCATCTTCAGGGGAAGAAACTATAGGTTCTCCTCTGACGTTGAAACTGGTATTCACAATTACAGGACATCCCGTCTTTTCGTAAAATCTCCTAATCATTCCGTAGTATTTATTATTAAATTTACCATCAACAGTTTGTATTCTTGCACTGTAATCTATATGGGTAACAGCAGGAATTTCCGATCGGGGTACGTTAAGTTTCTCTATTCCGAATAATTTCATTTGTGCTTCTGTCATTGGAATTCTTTTGTCCTCTTTTACAGAGGCCACCATTAGCATGTAGGGACTTTCACCCTCAAAATCAAACCATTCAGATACATGTTCAAGAAGAACCGATGGCGCAAAAGGACGAAAAGACTCCCTGTACTTGATTTTAAGATTCATTTTCTTCTGCATTTCAGGATTTCGTGCATCACCGATGATAGACCTCGCCCCAAGTGCCCGCGGCCCAAACTCCATTCTTCCCTCAAACCATCCGATCACTTTCCCCTCTTCAAGACGGTTTACAACCTCCTCATAAAGCGCTTTATCACTTAACTCCTTATAAGGATAGCTGTTATTAACCAGAAAATCCTTTACCTCATCCATTGAATATTTCGGGCCCAGGTAGCTTCCATACTGGCTGTCTGAACATCCATTCGATGCTCTTGGACTGTCAAGATAGTGGTACCATATGGTCAATGCCGCACCCAATGCACCGCCTGCATCACCTGCAGCTGGCTGTATCCAGATATGTTCAAACGGCCCTTCCCGCAAAAGCCTGCCGTTACCAACGCAGTTTAAAGCAACTCCTCCGGCTAAACAGAGGTTTTTCATTCCCGTTTCCTTATATACATGCATGCCTATCCTCAGCATGACCTCTTCAGTAACCTTCTGGATGGAGGCGGCAATGTCCATCTCCCTCTGTGTAAGTTTCGATTCCTGCTTTCTTGGCGGCCCGCCAAAGAGTCTATCGAAGTTACTATTGGTCATGGTAAGTCCCTGGCAGTAATTAAAATACTCCATCTTAAGTCTGAAACTACCATCTTCTTTAAGGTCTATAAGCTCATCCAGAATAAGATCAACATACTTGGGATCGCCATACGGGGCGAGCCCCATAACCTTGTATTCACCGGAATTAACCTTAAAACCGGTATAATAGGTAAACGCAGAATAAAGCAATCCAATGGAATGGGGGAATTTGATTTCCTGCTTCAATTCCACCCTGTTGCCTTTTCCAACTCCCCATGACGTTGTAGCCCACTCCCCAACCCCGTCAAAGCAGATCAGAGCCCCTTCTTTAAATGGGCTTGGAAAGAACGCACTGGCGGCATGCGCCTCATGATGTTCTGTAAACAAGAGTTTTCCTTCCCATTTCAGTTCTTTCTTTATTATCTTGCGCAGGTGAAGTTTTTGTTTTAACCATACTGGCATTGCCGCACTGAAACTCTGCCAGCCCTGGGGAATAAAGCTGAAGTACGTTTCTAACATCCTGTCAAATTTAGTAAGCGGTTTATCGTAAAATACTACATGTTCAACCTGATCCATACTGATCCCGGCCTCACTCAGGCAATATTGGACGGCTTTATGAGGAAACTCATGATCATGTTTTTTACGGGTAAACCGTTCCTCCTGAGCGGCCGCTTCAATTATTCCATCCTGAAGCAACACAGCCGCAGAATCATGATAATAGGCGCTGATACCAAGTATATACATAGAGCCCCTTTAAAATACAGTATAGATTAATGGCGCGATAACACTGGTTTCAGAGAAGAGGATGAATGCCCCTAATAACAGGAAAACAATAATAATTGTTCCTAACCAGATTTTTTTCCTGACCTTCATAAAGTCCCATAATTCTATGATCATTTCCATGGCTCATCTCCTTTTTGATTAAAATTGTTTTTCATAGCGGCTTTTATCTTTTAAGCCGTCGTTGTCACAATGCTCCCAGTAACTTCCTGCCCTAATATCTCTTTGCATGGCATCCTTGCCGGAAAGTCTCCTTACCAGTCCGGTCGGTAAAAAAATTACAACAAAGCTTATGAATAATAAAACCTTTGTGTTAAACTTTGCGATGACACGAGTAATCTTAAGCCACCTTTCGAATAGAGGGCTCAGGCTTAACGGGACAAATGTCAGAAAGAATATGAGGATGAAGGCTAATATGAAGAAGATGTAGCTTAAGAGGGAGGGGTAGTGTCTAAATGAGGTAACGATAAGAATGAAAGAGAAGAAAGCAAATGTTATGCGGATGTCCCGGACTCTATAATTTGACACTATAATATCCACTCTCGACTTTCTAAGACTAAAAACTTCTTCGTTTCTTTCCTGCATTGGATTAATAAAGTAACTTCTTTAGCGAACAGCCTCTTAATAAAGCAGACCATTAACGGGATTGAAAAGATTGCTCCTGTAATTAATGTGGAATTAGCTGATATCAGATACATGTCTTATATATCGTATGTTTCGCCAAATAACTTATTTTTTTAATAATTGGATTACGGCCCTGAGCACCCAGCTGTGACAATATTGAGAGCCTTATATAAACTGTTAGTTTCAAAATTACAGGCCATAATTCAAAGACATAACAGATGTGAACTGTAAATGCGGACAGTTTTTTGCTTCCTACACAAAATTCATATTGAATCTTGCTTATTTACATATAAACTGTTATATTAATCAGTAAAGCTGATAGTTGGATGGACATATCCTAAAATCCATCATGTATTTAGAGTCTTCCATTCTATCTAATCAAACAAAATAATTACGATGTCTATCATAGGGATCAGGGTTCTTGAGGCGTTTCCATTCAATGTAGTGGATTCGAATAATAACATATGGTTACGTCTGCTTATTGACATTCGTAATTACATCAATGTCCCCGGCATCAGGTGGACAAACTAAAGGAGCACCTGATATGAGTGTGTCAGAAGGCAGCCAGGTATCAATAGAATATACCCTTAAACTTGAAGATCAGTCCGTAGTAGACAGTAATGTAGGAGCGGCCCCGCTAACATATGTCCATGGATCTCATTCAATTATACCCGGGCTTGAAAAGTCCCTGGCAGGAATGAAGGTAGGGGATAAGAAAGAAGTTACTGTAATGCCTGAAGAGGGCTACGGTCCTACAGACACTAAGGCATTACTTGAGATTAATAAGGAACAAGTCCCGCCCGATTCCATTAAAATCGGCTCTAACCTTCAGGGCCGGGACAATAGTGGGAATGTTTTTACTGCACGTGTAGCAGAGATAAAAGATAAGACAGTAGTGCTCGATTTCAACCATCCCTTGGCAGGCAAGACACTCTATTTTGAAGTCAGGGTACTGAATATACTGGAAGTTCCACAGCCATAAGAGGTCGTGGCGACAAAGCCCGCTATTAATAAGTAGTAGCGGCATAGTTTTTTAACCATTTTACAAGGAGAGTGTGGTTATGTCAGTCAAGCTTTATGTAGGCAATCTGTCTTATGAGGTCACAGAGTCAGAATTAAACGACCTTTTTACACCATTCGGTGCGGTGGAAAGCGCCAGGATCATCACAGACAAGTTTACAGGGAACTCTAAAGGATTCGGTTTTGTCGAAATGGCCAACCGTGAAGAGGCAAATCAGGCAATGAATGACCTCAATGGTAAAACGATTAATAATCGTGCTGTCGTAGTAAATGAGGCCCGGCCTCAGACTAAGGCACCTCGTGGCGGCGGAGGCGGCGGGTTTGGAAACCGTTCATCGCGCGGGGGCGGTGCCGGAAGTAAAAGCGGCAGACCTCAGAGAAGAAATTATTAGAGCTGTTTGCAGTAAAAAAAGGCCCACAGGAAATATCCTGTGGGCCTTTTTTTTTAAATTTAAGAGACCAAAAATCTTACTTGTGTTCTCCTGCCGGAGCCTGTTCTGCTGGCGCCTGACCTGCCGGAGCCTGTTCTGCCGGTGCCTGACTTGCTGCTGGTGCCTGCTCTGCCGGCGGTGGTGGTGCAGGTTGTTCTTTCTTCTGACATGCAGAAAAACTGATCATGCCTACCATGGCTAATGCTAATATCACAATTAAACCCTTCTTCATTTATTTATTCACCCCCTTTCTTTTCTAAATTTTTCGTTAGTGGTATTAATCACTTGTTATCGGGAAACCTTATATTACAGTTGCTAACGGATCACGCAATCATTGATTTCCATTCTGCACACGTCAGAATTGAAATTACAGTGGTAAGTTTTATATGCGGAAAGTATAACATCTTTATAGTAGACCAAATTTCAATTGAGTATTAAACATTAACAAAAATAAAATGTCAAGTTATACTTTCATACTCCTTCCATGCCGCAAGAAAATAAGTTTAAACCCTTCTAATCCAATACCAGTGCAAGCACGCACGGCGTTCATATAGATATCAGCTGATACAGAGTATTCTCTACACTTTGACTCCATCTCCTCTTCACGAACCATGTCAGTCTTGTAGTCTGCCGCATATAATTTATCTCTATATCTGTAAATTATGTCAATGACTCCTTCCATTACCCGGCCATCCCATGGGATCGAAAACGGGACCTCATTACCAAGGATCTCCGCCCCTTTTAACTCTTGATAGGCACTTGACGCAGAAAATTTCTCAAATAAACATACCAGCTCATTCTGAATTTTTTCGTAATCTCCTCCACCTTTATCTGAAACGCCTTCTAACGACCCTGCCTGAGCAATGAACTTACGACATGCGTCTTTTACTGCCTCTCCGAAAAGAGACACATTGGCTGCAAAATCCCAGTTCGAAAGGACATAATGTGCAATGTTACCTATAAGAATAGAGCGCTGTGCCGATACAAGCCTGTCATTGTCAGGCTTTTTTATTTTAACTGATGAAGCAGCCGTCTTTTTCTCAACAGATGACGGTGTCAAAAAAAATGGTTTTTCCAGTATAGCCCTGCAAACATCACCTCTTTTGTCCCACAAACCTGAAAGCACCTCTATCTTTTCCAGGGAGATCCTGTCATCACCAATCTTTATATCTCTTGCATACCTTTCCGGTGTAGCAGATGATTTAAACTTAATAACTGTCTGCTTTATTACCCCTTTCTCAACACTGATGTCATTTACCAAACTGTCTCCGGCTGATTCTCCAATTGTTTCCATTATCATTGAGAGGAAACTATCCTTGTAAACCCTTTTGCCAATAACGCCGGACAAGATAAGACATTCCCCGGCCCTTGTCATCGCAACATACAACAGCCTTTTTAACTCCTCTTTCTCAATCAGTCGTTTCTTATCCTGCATCATGACAGAGGAATGATTCGATATTCCTCCTATACTTATACCTGTCATACCGGCCGCCCAGTCATAGGTCACAGAGGCAGGATCACTTCCCCTGTTCTGAATACCTTGCATACCGCCCACAATTACCACAGGAAACTCAAGCCCCTTTGCCCGGTGAATACTCAATATCCGCACTGCATCAACACCCTCTTCCGAAAGAAGACTCTCCCCCTCTTTCTCCCTGGAGGCTACCCTCTCCTCAAGCAAAATAGTCAAACCTTTAAGTGTAAGGCCTGACTTATCACTCATTGCAGCTGCAATCCTGTAAATCTTCTGAAGGTTGGCTACAGACTGCTCGCCATGATATGAAGAGGCAGCAAGTTCCAAGACAGGTGAATAGTCGAAAATATAATGAATGGCATCGGGAACAGGTAAAACAGATATATTGACATTAAGGTGTTTCATTAGACCATATAATGCCCGAACATGTTCCTTCATATCATTCAGACTACTTTCGCTAAAACCTGCATTATTAAGTTTATCCAACCCCTCATTAAGTCTGCCGTTTTCCATTCGATAGTCGAGCAATGACATCCTGCACAACTCATAAAGCTCCCTGTCTGATAGCCCGCCCAGAGGGGAGCGCAGGAAACCAGCCATCGCAGTCCTGTCCAGGGGATTATCAAGTACCCGAAGCAGGTTCACAAAGTCTATTACCTCCTGGGTTCCGTAAAAGTGTCTGTCACCCTCAACTATATAAGGTATACTGAGCCGCTTTAATACATCCAGGTACTCATGAACCTGGGTCAGCTTAGGAAGAAGTATGGCAATATGCCGCGGCGAAACAGGTACCTCACACCCGGCTGAATCTGTGATAATCTCTTTTCCTATCATCTCTTCCTTTAGAAACTTTCCGAGTGCCATGGCCTCACGCTCAATGGCCTCAGCTGCATCACAATCATCTTCATTGCGTGAATCAAGAAGCCTGAGTTCCACCCTCTGAATCGGTTTCACAGCTCCACTTCCGGGACGCTCTATGATGTCAACATATTCCGGTTGAAGATAATCCCGGCCCCTTATGATCTGCCTGCATACGGAATTAACAACATTAATTATTCCACCATGGCTTCTGAAGTTGGTAGACAGGTTTGCACGAACACCGCCCTGCGTCAATACCATATCAACAACCTTGTGAAATGCCTCAATATCTGCTCCCCTGAAAGCATAAATAGACTGCTTTGGATCTCCAACTATGAATAGCTTGCCCGGGGCAAGTTTAATCTCACGCCAATCCCTCTTAAACTCATCGTGCGCCTCAGCAAGATAGAGGATTATCTCATACTGGAGCGGGTCCGTATCCTGAAATTCGTCTACCAGTATAGACTTAAAGTCTTTCTTTATGTTACTGCGTATACTGCCGTTGTTTTTAAGGATATTACAACAAAAAGAAAGCAGCCCATCAAATGAAATATTCCCGGATAAAACAAACGATTTTCTGCACGACACCGAAAAAGGACTAATCAGGGCTGTCAACTTTCCTATAAACTGATCATCAGTAACAGAAAGGGACTGGGCAACAGCGGCAATTCGAACGGCCTCCCTATAGTCATCTTCTTTCCAGCCAGCAGGTTTTGTTGAAGGAATATTATCATCGAACGGAGTGAATTCTGTAGATGCAATTAAATTATCAAACAGCTCCATAGCGCTCTTTAGAAGCCCATGCATCTTTACCTTTCTGGAGCCATCATACTTGATTAATATTTCGCCGGCATTTCTTTTTTCCTGTTCAAGCCATGTCAGAAATTTACCGCTTAATTGCTGAGGTTCTTTCCCGGGATATAATACTGAATGACTAAAGGATGAGAGCGGGATAGTCTCCTTGCACAGACATTTTGCAAACATTTTCACGCCCTCAAGCGGGACCCTTCGAAGTACCTCCTTCCATTCCTCTCCATGCCCGGAATCTACAGACAATTCCGGATCAAGCCACTCCTCCCACTCACGCTCAAAATGACCTTCAAACCCTGAGCCATCATCTTCATCAAAGTCAGGGGCTATTCCAGCCTCAAGGGGATAAAGACGGAGGATGTGGCCTGCAAAGCTATGTATGGTGCCTATCTGGGCCTTCTCAAGATTATTGATGGCATCTTCCGCCCTCTGTGCTATCAGATCCGGACTGAGATCATATCTCTGAATAAGGTCGTTGAGCAGTGCTGCCTCATAATCATTTATTTTACTCGAATAATTATCCGCTTCACTGTCATTCGAGCTGTTATTCTCAACCATATGCGAAACTCCTCTCATCCTACCCGCACAGTCCATGAAATAATGCAGTCTTTTCCGAAGGCGTATCTTCATCTCATTTGCTGCCTTTTTTGTAAATGTGATGGCGACAACATCAGTAATCTTCAGTGGGGCGGTATCTCTCATGAGGAGATGCGTGATACGGTCAACAAGGAGGGTGGTTTTTCCTGTACCGGCTCCTGCTGTAACCACTACATTTTTATCAAAGGTAGTAACTGCAAGCAGTCTGTCTTTGTCGTCTGGAAGTTCTGTCATTTTAGCGTTAATCTCCTGCTACTGCTCCTTTTTAACTTTCCTGAGATTCATGTAATCCCTAATAATCAGGTCATCCTTTTTCGCTCGGGACCTTGATGGAAAATGATTCTTTCTGCACATGGCTGAATAGTCACATGACTTGCAATAATTACCTGGAATAATAAAATAAAGTCCATCTCTTATACCCTTTAACAATAGGTTAATGGTATTTAATATCTGTCCTCCAGCTACTGAATTCCAGCAGTCACCTGGAAATTCACTGAATCTGTCTTCAACCGGGACATCAGTCCAGTTAGGCGCTAAATAACTAAATCTTACCTTATCGCACACAGGATCCTCTATCCCCTCTTTCGACCTGAGATATTCAGTCACCATTAAGGAATAGACGGGTGGCTGGAGTTTTTGCCCCCTTATAGCCGCAAGGCTCAGGTCTCTTTCCACGGATGGTATTTTGCGTCCGGTTTTATATTTGTAATCTATAATCCTGAACCGTTTCTGATCTTCGTGTATATCCACCCGGTCTATGATTCCATGAACAGTTATACAATCAGAGTTATCGCTGATGGAGGTTGACGTTAAGCTGCCATTAACCGATTTTTCAAATAGATATGGACTAAATCCGGATAAAGACAAATCATTCAGATCTGTTTCCACAAAATCCATGAGCAAGGTCAACAGTCTTTCCCGTTCCAAGTCCCAGACCACAGCGTATCCTACAGGATTACACTTTTCATATTCAATAAACACGGACATTGCAGTATCTTTAAGAAGCGCATTAATATCTCTATCTATAACCCTGCTGAGTCCTGAATAAAACTTCTTTAATATCGTGTGGCAGATGTTTCCTGCCTCATGGGGTCTGATTCCGACGATGGTCTCAGGCCTCTCAATGGTTTTCAGACCCAGCAGATGACGGGAAAAGTATGAAAAAGGACATAGCGCAAACATCTCCATGGAAGTTGGGGAAATACCCCGTTTGACAACATCATACCAATATCCTTCAATAAATCCGGTAAGCCCATCGAACTCAGTGAGTCGTTTCGTCATCTTTTCGTGATTCGAAATGGTCTCTTTCCCGCGTCTGTATAAAACAGGATCAAAACAGAATTTTGACATAACAGGAGCAGCATCAAGTCCTTCAATGATAAGCCTGGCAGACAGTTCGTGAGGGGTAAGAAAATAATAATCAAAGAACTCACTTACAGAATACTTATCACTTAATCTTCTGGGAATCCTCCACTCTTTTACGGGTTCCAGAGGACCAACTTCAGATATGTACCAGGAAGGGATCCTGGTTTCACCAGCATCATCCGTGCGCTGGCAAGTAATGTATAACCTCTCTGTTGCTGAATTAACAAGGAGGTAAAATAGAAGTTTTTCCTCCTCAAAACCATTAAGCTTCTCTTCTACCTTATATCCAAGGACACTCTCCATAATCTTCCGTACGGGATCCCTTAGTAAAGGATCCTCTCTGATATTCCTTGGAAAGACCTTTTCATTCATACCCATAATAAATAATACAGTAAATGGAATTGCACGGGCAGACATGGCATCAAGCACCTGCACTCCCGCTATATCATCACTACAGATTTTAAACTTCTTGTCTTCCAAACTGCGGTTAAAGGTGTTGATGAATTCCGATAATGCAACCTCATGTGTTATCTTTTCCAGTCTCCTGAGCGATATCATAGACTCCATAACAGCTTCTGCCGGATTGTAATTGTCTGCGTCAAAATCAACATTATCAGGATTGCGTGGAGGTACTTCATCTACGTCAATATATCTGTTGATTAATACCGCAAATCTCTCGATATATTCACTCCATGAACTCTTGGAAGGAAGAGATGTGAAGTCATTACAGAGAGACCTGATGACTGCCTTCAGTCCGGCGACCTCATTACTGCTCACCAGATTAATACCTTCGCCGTCATCGTCACCGGGAGAACGAATGATAAACCCTTCTTCAATATATTTGTCAAGCCTCTCCCATTCTTTTTCTCCTTTTGATATGCCGCTAAGACGTGTAAAAAGATCCAGGTTGTCAGGACGCAGCTCTGTTCCTTCAGGACAAAATGCCTTTAATCTTTCCTTACAACAGTGTGCTGAGACAAGGTCTATAATATCAGACCGCCTGTAACCGTTCTCATGTATAGATATCAGTATCCGAACTGCCTTTACCACAGGATATCTGTCTGCAGATTCACTTCCGGTTGAGACGAACGGAATATTGTGCGCATGGAACACTCTCTTAATAATGTGAATATAGTCATTTATATCTCTTGCAACAACTCCAATTCCGGCGAAGGGAATTCCATCTGCCTCCACTAACCGCAGTATGGTCTTGGCCACTACAGAAACCTCATCATCCCTGCCTGATGCGCCTATTACTGCAGTTGACGATTTGACAGGGAAAAGGACTTTGCTGTCAGCATGCACAGAAGGTCCCGGGAGTCTGATAACATTGGATTTATCAGTTATCAACCCCTGTATGAACGTATCATAGAATCGCGTACTGAATGAGGCCGCCGGAGCGCCTTCTGCATAAGGGAAGAACATGGTTACAGGATACTGTCTGACTATAGACTTAAGCAAATCAATCTGCACCTGAGTAAGGTCATAAAAACCATAATAAATAATTTCTTTAAATTTATTTAAATATTTCGATGATGGCGCAACATCTGAAGCCATAACAGGGAGGTCAGAGTAGTCTATAATGTCCGAAGCTGTTTTTATCCGGAGAAATTCTTTATATATTGTCATTAGTGAGACCAATTTCTCAGAGTCATCATCCTCAAACAAACCATCCCTTATACCATCTTCTACAATCCCAGGTTCTACCCTTGCCTCTCTTAGTTCCCGTATCGTTCTCCAGATCGCCATGCACCCTTCCGGAGTCCCGGCAAAGTTACTGAACAAATTGGGCTCTGAATTTCCTGTCTCAAGAATGTGCCGTATCATTTCTGTGAAGAAGAAGTCATCACATATCATGTGACTTGTTAAACCATACTTCTCTTCATAAAGCTTCAGAGATAATGAGTGAAAGGTAAGATAGTCAACCCCCATGAGATACATTTCATGTTCTGACACGAGAAGAGTCCTGAGACGTTTTCGCACCTGTCCTGACGGGGCTACTATTGCGATCTGCGACAGCTTGTCCTGACTCTTAATATCAGATAAATGACGAAAGAGTGCATCTTCCAGATCCGGATGAATATTACCAAGATAAATGTTTAACATGAGGTTATAATGATAACCAGAACCAGTGTCAATCTAACCTGTATGGAAGAGGCCTGCTACCTTATCAGCTTCTTTGTTATTTCTATCAATCTGTTAGCCATACTCCTTGAAACAATAAGATCCGTATCGTTAGGCTCGCCGGATGACAGCGCACCATAATATGAACCGGCCTTATATAACTCCTTGACGCTTCCCGGGATTCCTACAATAATCATACCATGGGCAAGAAATGTGGGATACATTGACAGAAGAGTCGCCTCCTGTCCGCCATGAACCATCTCTGCAGACGAGAAAGCTGAGACCGTCTTGCCAATTAATGTCCCTTCCATCCACAGCTTCCCTGTCGAATCCCAGAAGTTTCTCATTGGGGCAGCCATATTACCAAACCGTGTTGGTGAGCCTACAATAAGACCATCCATCCATATCAGGTCATCCACCACAGCATCTGGAATATCTGACATCTGATCGTACATTGCCTTCCATTCAGGACTATTATCAATGACCTCTGCTGGTGTAAGCTCCGCGGCTTTTCTCAGGCGCAACTCAGCACCGGATGCCTCCACGTCCTTTGCTATAGACCTCGCCATCTTGAGCATGTGCCCTGTCTTGCTGTAAAACAGTACTAATATTCTTGAAGCAGCCATAACCACCTCTATTTACAGGTTAATATAATATCTTAATGTAAGGTTAGCACACTGAATATTAACCTTCAAGCTGATTTTACAGCAAAGCAGGACATTCAAATAACACTGAAACCTCTTAGTCTGTTTCAGGATCATAACTAGACCTGCTACGCCGCCTCAAATAAAACTTGACAATGCCGGCATAAATCACTACATTATCTACATTAGTATTTGCGTATGTTTGAATTTATGAATATTGCCTTATTTGGAGACTTGTTATGGCGTCGAAGGTTACTGAGTATTCTGTTGAAAGGCCAAAGACCACTGTAATAGTAGTTTTACTGCTGACACTTGTCTTCCTTTCTCAGTTTCCAAAGATAGTGATTGATACAGACCCTAAGAACATGTTGCCGGAAACTTCGCCGGTCCGTGTATATAACGATCATATGGAGTCACTCTTCGCACTTCATAAGGATATGATCGTCCTCGGCATTGAGAATCCATCCGGTCTATTCAACCAGTCAACACTTGAGCGCGTTGCGCGACTTTCTAACGGGATAATGATGCTTAAGGGTGTTGTTATACCTGATATAATGAGCCTTACAACGGTTGATAATGTCTTATCTGAAAATGGTCAATTGATAGTTCGTCCTGTTATGGATCAAGTACCGCAATCTGATGAAGACGTTGCAAGGCTTGAGAATGATATCTATGGCAACCCTATGCTTATCGGCAGGCTCGTCTCTAAAGACAGGACGACTACTGCCATATATGTACCGCTTGAAGAGGGGGCAGATGCCAAAGAGGTTGCTGACGGTATAAGGAAACTAGTGAATGAAGAAAAAGGAGAAGAGCGCTATTATGTAGCTGGTGATCCAGTGGCACGAGATACATTCGGCCATACAATGTTTATGCAGATGGGGATATTCTCGCCAATTGCCGGCTTAATTATGGTGATCACCCTTTTTATAATGTTTCGAAATCTCACGCTTGTCGCAGCCATGATGTCTGTCGCAATTATAAGCATCATATGGAGCATGGGACTTTTAACAGGTCTGGGATATCCCATACACATCATGAGTTCGATGATACCTGTATTTCTCATGGCAATTGCAACTGACAGTGTACATATCTTTAATGAATTTTATTTCCGGCTGAAGGAGGTGCGAAATAAGAAGCAGGCGATATTGGAGACGATTACTGTAGTTGGTCCGGCGGTCAAATATACAGCGTTGGCAACTGCTGCAGGTTTTGGCGTACTCGTTGTCATGCATATCGTTCCCGTGAAGGTATTCGGAATATTTGTGGCATTCGGCACCATAGTAATAAGAGTAATGAGTTTTACCTTTATACCGGCGCTCATGATGCTCACCAGCGACAGGAAGCTGCTGAGAATGGCTGACAGGGAAGATGAAAAGTCCGGGAGCGGTTCCTCCTGGCTGAGGAAACTGGGAGAAACAGGTTATCACAGATATGGCACAGTTATCGTTATTGGAGTTGTATTGCTTGCTATAGCCATAGCCGGTTTAACGCAGATACGTGTGAACAATAACATGGTCTCATGGTTTAAGAAAAGCAGTGAAATAAGACAGGCAGACACTGTAATGAATGAAAAACTTGCCGGCACCGCCACTGCATACATAGTTGCCGAGTCTCCTGATATTGATGCAATGAAAGATCACAACAATCTTAAGGCAATTGAGCAATTGCAGAAAGAACTGGGAAGTCTTGCTGTAGTCGGAAAGACCACATCCCTCGTTGATATTGTAAAGCGGGTTAACAAGGTGCTCCATGCCAACTCCCCTGAATATGACACTGTCCCG
>JADLDG010000044.1 GCA_020846775.1 Nitrospirota bacterium | reverse complement strand
GGCGCAGGCTGTGGGCAAAGTGTATAACATAACACAGGTTAACCCTTCAGAAGATTTACTTGTTAAAGCTCAAGGTATTTATTCGACCATATTGGCTGATCCACCCTGGCAATTCCAAAATAGAACAGGGAAAATGGCTCCGGAGCATAAGAGGCTTCTCAGATACCAAACAATGGAGCTGAAAGAGATCATGGAGCTTCCTGTGTCCAAACTCGCTGCGGCAAAGTCCCACTGTTATTTATGGGTGCCAAATGCCTTATTGCAGGAAGGTCTTAAGGTGATGGAAGCATGGGGATTTACGTACAAGTCAAATCTGGTGTGGTATAAGGTACGTAAAGATGGAGGTCCAGATGGCAGGGGCGTTGGATTCTATTTTAGGAATGTTACCGAACTGATTCTTTTTGGTGTGCGCGGAAGTATGAGGACACTTCAACCAGGACGAACGCAAGTAAATTTATTGTATACTCGAAAACGTGAGCACTCAAGGAAGCCAGATGAAATTTATAACTTAATCGAAGCATGCTCACCTGGTCCGTATCTTGAATTGTTTGCCAGATTTCGTCGTTCAGGTTGGGACCAATGGGGTAATGAGGATGTTGAGGAAAATTCCTTTCGCGGCGTGGCAAAACGAAAAGCACATATTGACCCGCAATTCGTGCTTCTTGAAAGTCCCAGAGGGTATGGTTCCGGAAAAAAACCCGGGCGTTAAACGTTAACTTAACCTTCATTCATGGGATAAGCACTACATCTTAAAGGAAGTTTAACGATAAATACACTTTGAAGAAATATACTATGTATGATATAAATTGAAAGGCGACTATTAATCCATCTAAACATATTCATTAATTTCAGGGAACGTATAATGAAATCCTACCGGGAAGAGCTGTGGTTTGAAATAAAGACCCGGAGATCGTATATCAATATCACAACTCACGTGAAAGACGCCTTGCGTAAGAGTGGAGTAAGCGAAGGACTTTGCCTGGTTAATGCCATGCACATTACAGCAAGTGTATTCATTAACGACGACGAACAGGGATTACTGCAGGATTACGATGACTTTCTCGAACGCCTTGCCCCAAACGAGCCTGTTTCATTTTACAGGCATAACAGGACAGGTGAAGACAACGGAGACGCTCATATCAAGAGGCAGTTCATGGGGCGTGAGGTAGTCGTCGCTATCACAAATGGTAAACTTGATTTTGGACCATGGGAACAGATATTCTACGGAGAATTCGATGGCCGGAGGAAAAAGAGGGTATTAGTCAAGATAATCGGAGAATAAGGACTTTCAACACGGGGAGGTGAAATAATGAAGACAGAGAAGGATATAAGTAAAACGGGATTTTATCATTTCTATCCGGTCGTGCCGGCAATAATCGTAGTGAAAGCAGGGGATTCCATAGATGCCCTTGCCTGTGCATGGTATTCTGCCGTATCCTTTGAACCTCCATTGTTTGCAGTGTCTATAGCACCAAAGAGATACTCCTATCAAATGTTGAAAAAGAGCGGCGAATTCACTGTCAACTTTCTGGAGTTTGACAATGCAGGCACGATAGCAGCTCTGGGAAGGACCTCCGGCAGAGAACTTGACAAGTTCTCTGCTTACCGGATAAAAACACTTCCCTCGTCAGAGATAAAGACCCCCATACTCAAAGATGCATATGCCGCATATGAGTGCAGGATCGTGAAACGACACAGACTAGGGGATCATGATCTTTTTATTGGGGAAGTCCTTGCAGTTCACTATAAGGAGAAGGCATTTGATAAAAAGAACAAACAGCCTAATCTCTCAAAACTTACACCTGCACTCTATTTGGGAGCAGACTATTATGCAGGGATTAAATCTTTCAGTGAAGTCAGGATAGGCAAAGAGGATGTGATGGGCGGGGGCAGGAAACCGATTCAATAAAAGATCAACAGGGAGGTATATTTTTTCAGAGTGAAGTATTCCGGTTGGGTTAAAAGGTCTCCAATGCACGCTGCACGGTCTCATTTTGCTGCGGCATCTTACAAAGAAAAGATATATGTCTTTGGAGGTGGCGGTGATGGATTTACCAGCCTCTGCAGCACTGAGATATACGACCCGGAAACTGATGTATGGTCCAGGGGAAAAGATATGCCGACTGTGCGCTCAGGCACAGTTGCCGCTGTCCTTAACAATAAAATATATGTCATGGGGGGAGGCCTGAAACTCCATGATGGAAGGTTTCAGTTTTTCAGGATAGTTGAAATATATGACCCTGAAAATGACACATGGACAAGTGGACCGGACATGCTCATGCCGCATGATTATCCGGCCTCAGTTGTATACAATAATCAGATCTATGTGATAGGCGGCCACCATCCTGATGCCACAAGTGGCGGTCCTATGACAGACCCCGGGTTCTCCTTCTGCGAGGCATTTTCACCTGAAGAGGCGGTGTGGAACAAACTTGCCCCGATGCCTGAGCCCCGTTTTGCCCATGTATCAGTAGTAATCAATGACGAAATAGTGGTCATGGGAGGCGCCGGCCTCAGAGAAGATGGATTCATGAATTTTGACCTTATGGAATCTTATGATCCTGTTTCAAACAGCTGGAGAGATTCAGGGATGAGACTTCCCTGGCCTGCTGCAGGCCTGGGGGCATTGTCTCTTAACAACAGAGTATTCGTCTTTGGCGGAAAAAGCGACAATAAGATAGAAAATCGTGCAGCATGTTTTGAACAAGGCAGTGATGCCTGGGAAGAGCTTGAACAGTTGAATGAAGGACGCATAGTAATGAGCGTAGCATCCTTAGATGATACCATCTATCTCCTGGGGGGGCGGGGGCCGGATGGCAAGACACCTGTATCTGAGGTCTGCTCACTTACGCTGCTCTGATACCCAGTTGTCAATAGCCTCTGCAATCTCTTCAGCTATATCAGTAAACCTGACCCCATACCCCGGTTCATTCTTATTAGAATCACTGAACTTTCTGGCCCACACAACCTCGCATTGACATCTGACTTTGATGTTTGCATCAGGTATCTGAAAAGAGATACTAAATCTTTGACCCGGTTCACGAGGGTTGATTGATGCGACAAAGAATCCGCCCCTGCTTATATTTCTGGCATAACCGAAGAGCGGCTGATGTTGACTGTCTTCTGACACCTTAAATACTATTATAGGCTCTCTTAAATATCTTCTTTTGTCTAACAGATATTGTGGTTCCTCTTGCTCACTCATGTAATTTTCCGTAAATCTACCTTTCAGGACAGCATATTATCTGAGCATTACCAACAAATCAA
Organism: Nitrospirota bacterium; assembly: GCA_020846775.1. Classification (NCBI taxonomy): domain Bacteria; kingdom Pseudomonadati; phylum Nitrospirota; species Nitrospirota bacterium. The sequence goes on along the minus strand of JADLDG010000044.1, from coordinate 45,719 downwards.
GTAATTTATCTGGATAATGAAGTTTCACTCATTTTAAACTTTAATGTTTGCATGAAGGCGCATAATATATTATGCTATATGTATGGATTATAAAATTAAAATAGCAGCGGTTATAATTGTGCTAACGTCAATTATTTACGGTTTCAATTATTTTGTGTTGGCAGGTCCAAAACAGTATAACGATATTACTGTCACCGGATTTTATGAAAAATCGAAACTCGATAATGGCATTTTTCTCCTCGATGTCAGGTCTCCGGATGAATACCGCGAAATGCATGTACCTGCTACTGACAGGCTTATTCCGGTTTCAGAATTAAAAAAGCGGATAACTGAGCTCAAGGGACTTGAGGACAAAGAAGTATACGTAATATGCCGCTCCGGAAGAAGGAGTAAGGCAGCAAGTGAGATACTCGCTGAAAATGGATTTAAAAAGGTATTTAATATAATGGGCGGCATCCTTGAATATAAAAAAATGAACTACCCTATCGAACAGGGAGGCGTCATACCGTGAACTTTCAAGCAAACGGATTCTTATTAAGACCGCTTAATTCAGGCACTGTATCAAACCCTTTATATTGAACAAGTACCTTGAACACATTACCCATCCTGCCGGGCATAATCAGGTTTTTTATCAGGAGTCTTGCATTTAAGGCATCAGTCTCGGTAGATGTCTTTTCACTTATTTCTTCGATACTTTTTCCAATCCCCAGGCCGAACAAAAAATGCATCTGATCTGTAAAACCGGCAGTCATCAGCCCGCAACCTTCCCCAGTCATCATTAAGGTGGTAAAATCAACATGGCTCGTCATGTCCTGCTCACCAATATTTATAAGGGGGTCCTCCACCACCTGGTGTTTATAATAACAGAGGAATGTTCCCCTGCTGCGCTCAGGGGCATATAGTTCTTCCGAAGTATAACCATAGTCAATAGTTATCGCAAAACCGGTATTCAATGACCTTGCCACCCACTTCATCCATTCTATCGCCCTGAGATTCACCTCTGCACGCTGCCCTTCCTGAAGTTCGATTCCCAACCTGTCAAAATAGCCTTCGATCTCAGGAGACGATAATGTATCGAGAACTTCCGTAAAGGCATCATCCGTCATACTTACATATACCTCTTTTAATTTACCATCTCTCTTTTCAACAATGTGAACCGGGAAGGCGTCAACAAGCTCATTAGATAGAACACACCCTATAAGCCCGTCATGGAAAACGGGGTCTGAGATATCGGTCCACCTTACTTTATCACCCTCACAATAACCTCCATTATTCAGACGTTCTTTCTGTACTTTTCTCAGTCCCTCGCTCTCTTCAATAATTAGATATTGGAGCATCTCAAAAAAAGAGGGATACCTCTCCGTTGCTGCATTCAGGATGTCAAAGCATAGAGTACCATCACCGGCCCCCATCTCAACGATGAAAAAACTCGCACTGCCGGTAATGCGCCACATCTCTTCAATCTGCTTGCAGATTAACTCGCCAAAGACCTGATGGACTGAGGTTGAAGTGAAATAATCTCCTGCCTTGCCAATCTTTACCCTTTCAGAAGAATAGTAACCAAGTGATGGATAAAAGAGGGCAACTTCCATAAACTCTGCGAATGGGATTTTCTCACGTGACAATATCCGGTCTTTAAGTACGTTTGATAAGGTCATGCTGTCTTTCACAGGACGCATTTTAACCTATACGTCTGGATTGTACAACATACCCTGATTGGGATCTTAGCTCAGATAGGAAACTGTAACAGCCATCACCAGATAAGCTACTAATAATCCTGTTGAAACTAAGGCATATATTTTGAAATCGGCAACCACTCTATTCACCTCCCTTTCATCCACTATTTTTAATTTCATTATATTGATTAAAAATTAAAGGAAGATTAAGGGAGCACAACCAACCTTGGGGAAACCCATACCTGATTTTTTTTAAATTAAGTATGGTGTCCCCGGAACAAGGGAACAAGGCCGGGCGGTATCATCTGTTTCTGAATTAAACAGATGATACCGGTGATTTTAATAGCGCAGCAGCGCCCCTATATTGCCAACCTCTTGCAACTGCCTGTTTTCTGCAATAGCTGATATCTGAGAGCCCATGTCAATGGCCTTTTGTATGGTAAAATCTATCAGGTGTTCTACATTCTCAAGTGCAGTATTGCAAAAGGGACATGTCTTCAAGTCCTGTATGGTAAGGAAGTCGCACGACTGGCATTTATAGCCTGATGAACTGAAGCCTGCGAGATAAACCAGGTGGTGGATATTGCCCTTCTGCATTTGAGACAGGACATCTTCAAGACCTGCTGCTGCAGAACCATTTTTGCTTGCGCGTGTAACCAGTTCTTCAACAAGTCCCTCTTCACCGGTTTTTTCCACTCCCCGTATTATCTGCATAGATTTTTCAAGGATCTCATCGTTGCCTGCATGCATGTCTGCAGTAAACGTACCGGCTGTCTTTGCTGTTATAGGTTGAGAGAGCATCTTGGTGAACAAAAGTAGAGACTCTTCAGAACCCCCTATTATTATATGACTTACTTCACCCTTGACAAGCAAGCCTTCCAACTTCGTCACCACATCCCTCAGGTGAAAGTGTATATGCTGGTCAATATGTCTTCTGAACCTGTTCTCATTCCTGCCCTGCCAGCCGCCCTTTTTATGTTTACCCGGGATATCAGGTGTCAGGAGTTCAGCATACTCTGCAATTTCACCAAGCTGGATATTGAATAGTCTTGCATGCACCCTGTCTACAAGTGCCACAGCATAACTGCGGTTTTGTTCCATAATGCTTGTCAGAGGCTTTAAATAAGGGGTTTTGTCAATTACGACCTGATTCTTTAATGGAACAGAGAGGTGGTATATCTCCCACATGTCCAATTGGGTGGAAGATATTATAACAAGAGACTTCTTAAATTCTGTCTTAGCGCTTTTCAGATAAGTCTCGATCTTTTTTACATCTTCTTTCACAACCTTCTGATCGGTATTGCTTAACTTATCAACCTCAGATTTGACTAAATTTCTATATGTAACAAAATATTCCCCCTTCGTATTAGTGACCGGATTTACATTAAGATAAACCGTAGTAAACAACTCCCCGTTACCCTTTACTGTGTTAAGTCTTGTCAATTCTTCTCTGGTGAACATAAAGTAAACCTCCTTAGTTAAGTTTCAATCGAGTACGATGCTATAACATGTTCAGGAACTCCACCTCATCTATCAACTTTACCCCGAGCTCCTTTGCCTTGCGGGCCTTTGACCCGGGATCCTCTCCCGCAACCACGAAGTCAGTGTTCTTACTCACACCTGATGCCACATGACCTCCGAGAGATTCAATCCTCTCTTTCGCCTCATCCCTTGTAAATGATCTCAGTGTCCCTGTCAACACAAAGACCTTACCTGCAAGCCTTCCTTCTTTTTTCCGAACTGCCGGGGTAAACTTTACACCTGCCCCCTTCAGCCTTTCAACCTCTATTATATTGTCCTTCTGATTGAAGAACTTCACAACACCCTGTGCAATCTCAGGGCCGACTGTTCCCACTGCGGTAAGATCGTCCGCTCCTGCAGCCATTAAAGCTTCTATACTGCCAAAGCTTCGGGCAAGGATCTTTCCCGTTTGCTCACCTACATGCCTGATCCCAAGGGCAAATATAACCCTTGAAAGTTCCCTCCCCTTACTTGTTTCTATGGCATCTATTATATTTCCGGCCGACTTATCGGCCATTCTATCGAGTCCGGCTATCTGATCCTTAGTAAGATAATATATATCTGAGACATTTTTTACAAGTCCTTTATCAACAAGCTGTTCTGTAAGCTTTTCTCCTAATCCCTCAATATCCATTGCCCGTCTTGACGCAAAGTGCTTAATTCGCTCCTTTAACTGGGCGGGACAATTAATTCCAGTACACCTGAAGTATACATCCTCCTTTAAAACCTCTGATCCACAAGCCGGACAGATACCGGGAATTCTGTACTTAAGCTCATTACCTGTCCTCTTTGATGTAATTACCTTAACTACCTCTGGTATTACGTCACCTGCACGCTGTATCAGCACCCAGTCATTGATCCGCACATCCTTCCTGTCAACCTCATCCTGATTATGGAGGGATGCCCTGCTCACAGTTACGCCGCCAATCCTTACAGGTTCCATAATAGCAACCGGTGTCAGAATTCCTGTCCGGCCCACATGAGCCTGAATATCAAGAATCCTTGTAGTGGCCTGCCTCGGTTTAAATTTATAAGCAATTGCCCACCTTGGGCTGCGCGCCACATTCCCAAGACGTTCCTGGAGACTGATTCTGTTAACCTTGATGACCACACCATCAATCTCGTATCCCAGGGAGTCCCTCTTATCCTCAATCTCTTTGTAATAGCTTATAACCTCATGAATTCCCTGACATAGCCTGTTTAACGGACTTGTCTTGAGGCCCCATTTCTTCAAGGTATCGAGGACTTCCCAATGTTTCTCAAATAACATACCAGTTACTTCACCAATACCATAAAAGGAAATATCAAGCGGGCGCGCGGCCGTAATCCCCGGATCAAGCTGGCGGAGCGACCCGGCGGCGGCATTTCTCGGGTTGGCAAAAATGGTCTCTCCGGCTTCTTCCCTCTCCCTGTTCATCTCCCTGAAATCATGCAGCCGCATAAAGACCTCTCCCCGCACTTCAACCCTTTCCTGCACTTCCTCATATTTACTTATAAGGTTAAGGGGTATGGTCTTTATCGTCCTGAGGTTTAATGTCACATCCTCTCCCGTGAAACCATCTCCACGTGTAGAGCCCACTGTGAACCGGCCATGCTCATAAACTACCTCAACCGCAAGCCCGTCAAGTTTGGTCTCTGCTACATATTCTATTGACTCGTCTTCAGATACATTCAAAAATCGCCTGATGCGCCTGTCAAACTCAAATGTCTCTTCTTCAGTTTCAGTATTGGAAAGGCTCAACATGGGTATGGTATGTGAAACAGGCTTAAATTCTGTCAGAGGTTTGGCGCCAACCCTCTGAGTAGGTGAATCCGGAATAATCAATTCCGGGAACGATTTTTCCAGACCAACAAGCTCACGCATGAGCCTGTCATATTCCGCATCAGATATTTCAGGGGAGTCCAGGACGTAGTAAAGGTAGTTGTGGTAATTGATCTCTTCTCTGAGTTGATTTACACGAATACCGGCTTCTATCTTATCCATTTATTTCATTTCAACGCTGCCTTCAACACCTCATCCACAGTCTCTACGAACACGAACTTTAAATCCTTTCTGAGTTCTTCCGGGATATCTTCCAGGTCTGCTTCATTTCTCTTTGGAAGGATCACAGTCTTTATCCCCGCCCGTCTGGCTGCAAGCATCTTTTCTTTGATCCCTCCGATAGGAAGTACAAGCCCTGTCAATGTAATTTCACCTGTCATAGCCACGTCATTGCTTACAGGTCTGCCGGTCAGAAGCGACACCAGGGAAGAGACCATAGTTACACCGGCTGATGGCCCATCCTTGGGAATTGCCCCTGCCGGGACATGAAGGTGAATATCATCTGTATCAAAAAAATTCTCCGCTATGCCCAGTTCCTTCGCCTTTGACCGGACATAGCTGAGTGCCGCCTTTGCCGATTCCTGCATAACATCACCCAATTGACCGGTTAGTGTAAATCCCTTGTTGCCAGGCATCCTGGTAGACTCGATAAACAGGATATCACCTCCCGTCTCAGTCCACGCAAGTCCTGTTGCCACACCAGGAACAGACGTCCTCTTTGCTACCTCCGGGTAAGTCTTTTCAGCGCCAAGAAAGTCGTGGATATCATCAACCCTGACCGTAACCTTTGTAATCTTGCCTTCTGCTACTTTTTTAGCGACCTTTCTGCAGACAGCAGCAATCTCTCTTTCAAGATTCCTGACCCCAGCTTCTCTTGTATATCCTGATATAATCTTGCGCAGGGCCCCCTTATCAAATTCAATATTATCATTGGTGAGACCATGCTCTGTCAATTGACGCGGCACAAGATAGTTTAACGCTATACCAAGCTTTTCCTCTTCCGTATATCCCACAAGGTTCAGGACCTCCATCCTGTCCTTCAGGGCAGGGTGTATAGTCTGAAGAACATTCGCTGTAGTTATAAACATTACCTTTGAAAGATCAAAGGGGAGGTCCATATAGTGATCCCGGAAGGAATAATTCTGTTCCGGGTCCAGGACTTCCAGTAAGGCAGATGAAGGGTCACCACGATAATCCGATCCCACTTTATCTATCTCATCAATCATGAACAATGGGTTGTTTGACCCTGCCCTGCGTATGCTCTGGATAATACGTCCCGGAAGCGCCCCGATATAAGTCCGCCTATGCCCCCTGATTTCAGCTTCATCTCGCATACCTCCTACAGACATCCTGATAAATTGCCTGCCAAGGGCTCTCGCTATAGACTGCCCGAGAGAAGTTTTCCCAACACCTGGTGGACCAACAAAACAGAGTATAGGGCCTTTTGTATCGTTTTTAAGCTTTCTTACTGCAAGATATTCAATTATCCTTTCTTTTACCTTCTCCAAGTCATAATGATCATCATTAAGGATCTTCTCTGCCCGTTCGAGATCCAGATTATCCTCAGTGCTCTTGTCCCAGGGAAGGTCCATTATCCAGTCAAGGTATGTCCTTATAACATTATATTCCGGCGATGCTGCAGGCAGCTTCTCAAGACGGCCCAATTCTCTTTCAGCCTCTTTCATAACCTCTTCCGGAAGTTTGGCCTCACCAAGCCTGTCCCTTATCTCATTTGTTTCCTGAACCCTCTCGTCAGTCTCTCCAAGTTCCTGCTTAATCGCCTTAAGCTGTTCCCTGAGATAATACTCACGCTGGGCCTTGGACATCTCGCTCTGTACCTGTGTTTGTATCTTGCCGCCAAGTACAAGGAGTTCGACCTCCCTGGTGAGTACAGAAACAATACGGTTTAGCTTTTCTTCTACACTTTCCAGTTCAAGAAGTTCCTGACGCTCATTAAGCGGCATCCTGACGATAGTTGCAATCAGATAAGCAAGCTTGACCGGGTCATCCAGGTTAATAGCAGTAACCTGTAATTCCTCCGGCAGGTAAGGCGCGAGGGAAATCATCTTCTGTGTCTGCGCAATTGCCGACCTCATCAAGGCTTCTATCCTCGTGTTCTTTATTGAATCTTCTATGATCACTTCAATTGAGGCATTTAAAAAAGGCTCTTCCGTGATAAATTCCTTTACAGCTATCTTGGCAAGACCCTGGACTATTAACGCCATCCCTTTTTCCGGCATCCGGAGCATCTTATGAATAACTGCAGCAGAACCAATAGAGTAGAGGTCATCACGACCAACATCGCCCTCAATATTTGGCTTCATTGTAACAACGCCGATGATACGTTGAGCGCCCATTGCCTGTTCAACTGCCTTTATGGACTTTTCTTCTGTAATAAAAAGCGGGATAACGGTAAATGGAAATAGTACAGTATCTTTGACAGGGATAATCGGCATAGTATCAGGTATATCCTGACGTCCTTTCTCCGCCTCTTCTTGAGGATTTTTAAAAACCTTTTCATTTAGATTTGATGCAACCATAGTCTGTCTAACTCCATCACTCCGATTGTGGTATTATCAGCCTGGCTTTTGAGACTTGGCTATTTTTATACACAAGAACCCGTCTTTCAGCTCTGCGTTGATATGGTCTGCTTCATGAACCTCCGGTAAACCAATAATGCATTCAAATTCCCCGTAGTTAATTTCCATCTGATGATATGTAATTCCCGGTGTTTGATGCGGGTACTTTCTGGTGCCGCTGATTACGAGCTGTTTGCCTTCTGCTGTAATGGTTATATCATTTTTATCCACACCCGGCACCTCGACTTTTATGACAATATCATTTTCCAGCTCATATACATCTGTAAGAGGTTTCCAGTGCCGGTCGGCGAGGACGTGAAAGGGGTGTTTAGGATTAAAAAGACTGTTGAACATCCTCTCCATCTCCCAGCGTAGATCATCCATCTCATCAAAGATGTGTTTTTTCCTCATCTTAATTACCTCTCTCCTTCAAGTTACAAAACTCTACAACCTCCCATACACTCACCGGTGAAGTGCGTTTCCTGGCTACTAATCTCAATTCCCTGTCGTTGAGGAGAAAAGAGAGCGGGAGATCAGTCCGAAATCCAAGGTGCTTACTACAGAATGGTGATATGGCTGTTTCTATTGATGATATTACCTTATTATTACTCTTGAAATGATTTACCATAGTAATCCGTCCGCCTTTTTTGCAAACCCTCTTGATCTCCGACAGCAGCATTATAGGATCTGGCACTACTGAAATCAGAAAGGCTGCAAATACTGCATCAAATGTGTCATCCGAAAAGGCCATTTTGCACGCATCCATTCTTTCAATAACTACATTTGAGAGTCCATGCCTATCTACCCTCTTATGAGCCCGCCTTATCATCTCTTCTGACATATCTATCCCGTGAACACGGCAGAAAGACGGGAACCGCGGCAGGGAAAGACCGGTACCAACGCCTACTTCCAGCACTTTGTCTCCCGGCTTTAAAAATAGCCTGTCTAACGCCGCCATCCTGCCGACATCAGAAAGCTTCCCGAATATGGCATCATAGAAGACAGCATAATTGTCATAAACTTTCTGAATTCTGTCATTATCCAATGTGTGACCCCCCGGCGCTTCTAAACCTACCATACGGTAATTGATTCAACACTGAATATCAAATTAAGGAGATCGTCGTATCTTATGAGTTCAACGTCAGGATTAACGCTATTAATATTATCCGATTTTTTGGTGTCTTGTGCAAGGGCACACGTTCTTGCATCAGCAACAGGCGGTAAGGAAACTGCATCATGTATATACACAACTGCAACACCATAGGCATTGTCTCTTGCCTGTGTGCTGATGATCTCAACTGCCTGCTTATCATCACGGTTTTTAACTATGTGCAGAATTGGTTTCATATAAAAATCTATTTATAAAAATGTCAGAAGACAAATATACTATGACCGCCAGCAAGAATTTCAGACATCTCATCATTGTCAACTGTTCTATAGGCATACGGACTGCTCTTAAGATCTATTGCTGCCAAAGCGCCACTGTCAACATAAAGCGGTATTTCCCAGTCTTTTATTATGGGAAGAAATTTTTCTATTATATCAATATCTTCCAGGTCATCTTCATCCGGAGAAAGTATTCGCACCGATTCACCGGATAAAATTATCTTAATAGAGTTATTGCCGGTTCCCAGACCGGCAGCAATCCTTATGGCCTCAGCAGGCTTATGACTCTCACTGGGACGGCTTCGTATAAGAAATATAATCTTCATCCTTTACCCGAATGCGATAAACCTGTCACAGGCGCTTATCAATTCAGACAATAGTGCAAGTCCGCCGAACATTGCAACTTCACTCGGCTCTATCCCCTTCTTCTGAGCGCCATAGGCACACACAGACAGTTTCAAACCATCTCCCGACATGGAAACAAGCCTGTTATCTTTAATGCACTCTACTCCGTCATCATCCAGGTAGAGATAAACGCTTACATTATTGCGCAACGCAGCAGAAATAAGACCTATCACGGTCTCAAGATTCTTATCAGATGGTGAAGTTGATAATAATATGCCAAGTTTTTTGTTCATTTGCCGGCTTAAGGGGTACTCATTACTCTCTTATTTTTCAGGGGGACATTCCTGCCCTCTGTATCATTGTTACACTAACATCCTTTAGAAATGTATGTCAAGTTATGATAAACTCGACCTATGAATATCTCAGTTAAGGTAAAACCTGGTTCGAAAAAAGAAGATATAGAAAGGGTAGATGACTCAAACTTCATTGCCCATGTCAAGGCGCCGCCAATTGAAGGCAAGGCAAATGATGCCCTTGTCAGACTTTTAAGCAAATACTTCGGAGTCCCCAAAAATCATATTCAGATTATAAAGGGGACGACAGGCAAATATAAGCTGGTTGAGATAGTAGGCAGGGTTAAATAAGCATATTACGGCTCTTCATCCCGGTTAAGAGACAAATACGGTTTATATAATGGCAAACGAATCTTTTAGTCCTGCCCCGAATCGTCTCGAAACATTACCTCCACCATACCCCTCAGGTCACCGGTCTTGAAGTCATATGCACTGTCATTAGGGTATTTATCAACAATAAATTGCGGCCTCTTGTCCTTTGGTCCGTGACAAGCCAGACAGGCGTCTTCGACAAAGATAGGTTTCATGTACCTCTGAAATTTCTTTCCGTCGGTATCAACTATATCCCATTGACCTTTGATTTCCCTGTTGTGGTCAAAGGTTTCGAGGATATTAACCTCATCCGGAGCAGCTGCATTTGCAGGGTTTCTGTTTTTGGCCGAGGCATGTCTGATTTTATACCCATCATTTTCCATGATCTCTTTTACCCTTTTACCAACCGCCCCGCAGACATTTTTAAAGGTCTCCTCTGTGATTTCCATATCAGGTTTGATAAACTCCTGGGCAAGGGTGCTTCTCATCTGAATAATCTCTTCTGCCGCCGCAACAGCACCGGTCTTCATCTTTCCAACATCATCCCCGGCAAAAGCAGGGCAGGTAATGATGGAAATGACAAACATTATCACTAAAGTTATGGCTTGCATAAGAAATCCTCCTCGTTTATGCTTAATTATAAAACAATAATTTATTAAATGGAATACGAGGAGGTGTGTAATGAAAAATAGGAATGTATTTGTTTTTCTAATGGTTGTTTTTATTAGTTCATTGATGATCACGTCATTTGCGTGGTCTGAATCATCAGGCACCGACTCTTACAAAGCATTCTTTCAACCAATACCTGACAGGGTTGATAACAAAGAGAATCCGTTAACTCCTGATAAAATAATGCTTGGAAAGATGCTTTTCATTGATCCAAGGCTTTCTAAGAGCGGTCTCTTCAGTTGCAATACCTGCCATAATCTGACTACAGGCGGGGTGGATAACCTTCCCACTTCTATAGGACATGGGTGGAAGTCTGGTGAAAGAAACGCACCTACTGTTTTTAATGCTGCGCTGCATTTCACACAATTCTGGGACGGCCGTGCGAAAGATGTTGAGGAGCAGGCTCAGGGGCCTGTCCTCAACCCAGGTGAGATGGCATCTTCAAAGCAACTGGTCCTTGACCGTATTAATACCATACCGGAATATGTATCTCTTTTTAAGAAGGCATTCAAAGGAGAAAAAGATCCTGTTACTTACGAAAACGTTGCAAAGGCAATAGCTGCTTTTGAAAGGACACTCATGACGCCGTCTCGTTTCGACCGTTTCCTGAAGGGAGATAAAAAGGCCCTGTCATCAGATGAGAAAAAGGGGCTTGATCTTGTTATTGCAAAAGGGTGCATTGCCTGCCACCGTGGACCAGCTATGGGTGGAGACAGTTTTCAAAAGTTCAATTACAGTGATGATCCTGGAAGATTTGATATAACAAAAAATGAGGCAGACAGACAAGTCTTTAAGGTCGCCTCATGGAGGAATGTCGCATTAACTTATCCTTACTTCCATGATGGAAAGGTATGGAGTTTGGATGAAGCAGTCAGGATTATGGGAGAGAAACAGTTAAATACGAAGTTTACAGATGATGAAGTAAAATACATCGTAGCGTTCTTAAATTCACTGACTGGAGAGATGACTAAGATAGAACTTCCGGTACTGCCACCTTCTACAGAAAAGACGCCAAAGCCTGACAGGAATTGATTGTAAGGTCGGACCGCGTTTTGAATAATATTTTATTGGTTAGCGCGGTCCGACCCTGCTGTTGTGCTGTTGTACTTACTCGGATTTTCCTGATGTGTCAAGGTTGGGGGGCGCTGGTGAGCCCTGAGCCGGGCTGCCGCCCCATTCTATTTTTCTTGTGCGATATTCATCATAATCGGGCACCAGGCGATTGTACTCGCCTTCCATCAGTGGAGAGGATATCATGAAATCAGCTGATGTCCGGTTGCATGCAATCGGTATGTTCCAAACCACCGCCATGCGCAGCAACGCTTTAACATCCGGATCATGCGGCATGGGTTCAAGAGGGTCCCAGAAGAAGATCAGAAAATCAATCTCGTTGGTGACGATCTTGGCGCCTATTTGCTGATCTCCACCCAGCGGTCCGCTTTGGAGGCGGTTGATATCAAAACCCAGTTCACGCTCGAGGGTAGCGCCGGTTGTACCGGTCGCATACACCTCGTGATGGGCCAGCAGATCACGGTTGAACCTTGCCCATTCCAGCAGATCGGCCTTCTTGTTGTCATGGGCCACAAGGGCGATCTTCTTATTCTGCATCATAACGATTTTTCTGTTTTTCATGATATTTTGTCCCTCACTTTCCGGCAGCCTGCTCCGCAATTCCCCACTATTGACGGGGGCTTAATTCAAACAGCTGCCACTTAAACCATTCTTCCAGGCCAGAATGCTATCACCTCAGGCCTAAACTGTCAAACAGGCATTCTGAATTTTTTTTGTTCTTTGGACCGACAGTACTCCCTGAGCAACCTTTACGAACGATATCCATTACTCCTTTTTTGCCTTACTCTGGAAAGCTATCTGTAGTTCGTAACCCAATCTTAATATTGCTGTCGTAATCCGGTAACAGTCACAGGATAGAATGCCTCACAGGATGAAAGGAGGTGAGGAAATGGAGGAACATAGAAAGATGAGTAAATTAACAAAACTACTAATAGTACCTGTAGCGATTTTATCGCTGACAACAGCAGCATTTGCCCGGGATTTCAGTATGGGTGATGAGACAAAGGGATTAAAAGTAAAGATCAGCAACGACACGGATATTGGTATCAGAGTCCGCATGCAGCCCAGAATAGACATGGGTGACCTGATAAAAAATGAAGCAGGGACTTCATATGAGTCTGAAATGGACAGCTATCTTAGAAGGCTCCGTCTTGAGATCGGCGGCAATATGGTGAAGGAATTAAAGTACAGCCTGGTCTTTGAGGCAGATAAGAATGGGAAGTTCGCATCGAGCGGTTCACCGACTAATGAGGTTAAGATACAGATCGCAAATATTGATTACAAGTTTGACGATGCTTTTGGAGTGAGGTTTGGCAAGGCAAAACTTCCATACTCAAGGGTCTCATTATCGTCTTCATCAAAACAACTGATTGTTGAAAGGCCGGTTTCAACTGAGGCTGCAAAAAAACTCTTTGATGACTATTACCAGTCTAATCTTATGTTTTCCGGCAAGATTGCAGAAGGTCTGTTTACTTATAACATAGCCATTGGCGATGGGTGGGAGCCAAACACCCCAATAGCGACCAGTACTGTTGTTCATAAATCGGATCCGTTGTATGTTGCAAGGATTGAGGTCTCTCCACCCGGCTGGACAGAGGCAAGTCAGAGCGATGCACACCTCGGCAAAGGAAAACACCTTACCCTTGGAGCAAACTATGCCACCCAAAAAAGGATTGAGTATCAGACAACTGCCTGTGAAGAGGAAAGGACCCTTACAGGTCTGGATATATCGGGACACTGGGGAGGCTTTACTGGACAGGTAGAGTATAACAGATGGAAGGAAGAATCTACTGATCCAGCTAAACCTGCAAAAGAGCCGAATGGCTGGTACCTGCAGGCTGGATATTTTATTCAGGGGATTGACTTAGAACCTGTGGCAAGATATGAAGTTTATGACCAGGACTCAAATAGTGATAATAAACAGGAAAAGACTACTACTGTAGGAGTCAACTGGTATTTAAAAGGTCACAGTATGAAGATAGGGTTAAATCGTGTCAGTACAAAGTTTGACAGCAGTGCCAGCGGAGTCCTCGCCAAAGCTGATACTAAAGACACATATCAGCTTCAGGCACAACTCTATTTCTAGGTGCTTAACATTTAGTCCACAATCCTGTAATATATGTCTGAGAATCAGGGTTTTGAACAAACCGGAGGTAACATGAAACGTATAATTCCATGTTTGGGTTTAATACTCTTTGTCATATCAATAACTTCAGATGCATATCCTGCTGCAACTGTAAAGGTAGACGGGTCATCCACTGTCTACCCTATTACTGAGGCGGTAGCAGAGGAGTTTCAGGGGGCAGAGAGAGGAAAGACAAGGGTTACTGTTGGAATATCAGGCACTGGCGGTGGTTTCAAGAAGTTGTGTAATAATGAAACTGATATTGCTGATGCCTCACGGCCAATCAAACCTTCTGAGGTCAGTCTCTGTAAGAAAAACGGGATTGAATACTTAGAGTTACCTATTGCTTATGATGGAATTGCCATAATGATAAATCCGGGAAATACCTGGGTTGACTATATTACAGTTTCAGAATTAAAAAAGTTATGGGAGCCGGCTGCACAGAGAAAGATCACTAAATGGAATCAGATACGCAGCGGCTGGCCAAAAAAGGAGATCCATCTTTACGGAGCCGGCGTAGACTCAGGGACATATGATTATTTTACAGAGGCTATAGTTGGAAAGGAACATTCAAGCCGTGGCGATTATACATCGAGCGAAGATGATAACATCCTTGTTCAGGGAATAGCTACAGATGTCCTTGCACTGGGATTTGCCGGTGTGGCATACTATGAGAACAATAAGGAGAGACTGAAGCTTGCACCGGTTGACGACGGGAACGCTTCAAATGGCAAAGGACCTGTCCTCCCAACATATGAGAATGTAACTGAGAGTTCATATCAGCCATTATCAAGACCACTGTTCATATATGTAAACAGGAAGTCGTCTGACAGGCCTGAAGTAAAGAGATTCGTAGAGTTTTACCTGAAGAATGCCGCCGACCTTACTAAGGAGGTCGGATACATTGCTCTTCCTGACATGGCATATGACCTTGCTTTAAAACGGTATGCAGCTCGCAAGACCGGCTCAATATTTGGAGGTCACGGCTCTCAGGTGGGAGTAAAGATTGAGGAGCTTTTGCAAAAGGAATAATCTGAGAGCATCTTCATGTCCAAGAAAATCAGGAGAATAAAAGAAAGACTTATAGAGAGAATGCTGCTGTTGAGCGCACTCTTTTCTATTTTTATTACTGCGGGAATTATTGCAGTCCTGTTATTTGAAACCTTCGAGTTTTTCAAGGAAGTTTCGATTATAGAATTTCTAACTGATACTCAATGGACTCCATTGTTCGCTGAAAAGCACTTTGGTATACTGCCATTGTTTGCCGGTACGCTGCTTACAACATTAATTGCAATCATAGTAGCCATTCCTATCGGCCTGACCAGTTCAATTTATCTAAGCGAATATGCTTCTGTCAGGGTACGGACCGTTGTTAAACCAGCTCTGGAAATACTCGCTGCTGTCCCCACAGTAGTCTATGGATACTTTGCCCTTCTCCTGGTAACTCCTGCACTTCAGAAGATTTTCCCGAATTTATCCGGCTTCAATGCGCTGAGTCCCGGGATTGTTATGGGGATAATGATAATTCCAATCATCTCGTCACTGAGCGAGGACGCAATGCATGCCGTACCGATGGGACTCAGGGAAGGTGCCTATGCACTCGGTTCAACAAGGCTGCAGGTAGCTGTACGCGTAGTTGTTCCTGCTGCATTTTCAGGTATTGCAGCCTCCTTCATACTTGGTATATCGAGGGCAGTGGGAGAAACAATGATAGTCGCTATAGCGGCAGGTCAACAGCCCAGGCTCACTATGAACCCGTTTGTTCCAGTCGAGACTGTAACTGCATATATTGTGCAGGTAAGCCTCGGTGATACCCCGACAGGTACGATTGAGTATAGGACTATTTTTGCAGTCGGCATAAGTCTTTTTGTAGTAACGTTTGGATTGAATATGGTAAGCTATTGGTTTAGAAAGAGATTTCGAGAGGAGTATTAGGGTATTAAAGATACATGAATAGAAAGACCTTAAGTAAGTGGTTTGACAGTTCCTTCTATGTCTTAGGATTTGCTGCTACCCTGATCGGGCTGGCAATTCTCGTGGTGCTTATCGTCGACATTCTGCTTGATGGAGCCGGAAGGCTTGGCTGGCAGTTTTTTGCAAATTACCCTTCCAGAAAGCCTGAGGCTGCAGGAATACTTTCTGCATGGATTGGCACTGTCTGGATTATGGTGATAACGGCCCTTCTCGCTATTCCACTGGGTATCATGGCGGCTGTACATCTGGAGGAGTATGGCAAAAAGAACTGGCTTACAAACCTGATCGAGATAAACATTGCAAATTTAGCCGGCGTACCTTCCATTATATACGGGTTGTTGGGACTTGGTCTTTTTGTCAGGGTTATGTCTCTTGAGCGGAGTGTTATTTCCGGAGCGGCAACCCTTGCCATACTCGTGCTGCCAATAGTTATTCTATCCACCCGCGAGGCCTTAAGGGCGATTCCGTTCTCGATAAGAGAGGCATCTTATGCACTCGGGGCCACAAAGTGGCAGACAATTAGACATCAGGTATTGCCTGCTGCCATGCCGGGTATTATGACAGGTATTATACTTGCCATGTCAAGGGCAGTTGGCGAGACGGCCCCCCTCATTACGATCGGGGCGCTGACTTATGTGGCATTCTTACCAACAAGCCCCATATCTTCTGAATTTCCTTTTATAAGTTTTCAGGGCCTATTTGATCCTTTTACAGTGCTGCCTATTCAGATATTCAACTGGGTATCAAGGCCGCAAAAGGGCTTCTTTGCAGATGCAGCGGCTGGCATTATTGTACTTTTGATAATAACCTTTCTTATGAATGCAATTGCGGTCTGGATCAGACATAAGTATTCAAAGAAGATAAGATGGTAAATTTCTGATGGGTTTTATCAGTAATTATGGAGTAATAGCTTATGGCCTTTAAAGTTAAAGAAGTTAATGCCTGGTATGGCGAAAAACAGGCATTAAAGAATGTAAATATTGATATACCTGCCAAGTCTGTTACCGCCATTATTGGACCTTCAGGATGCGGAAAGAGTACATTCATCAGGTGCCTTAACAGGATGAATGACCTGGTGCCTATGTTCCGTGTGAGTGGTGAGATGCTATATAATGGAACAAATATATATTCGAGGGGTTTGGATATTACAGAACTCAGAAGACGCATAGGGATGGTATTTCAGAAGCCCAATCCCTTTCCGAAGAGCATTTATGATAATGTATCCTACGGACTGCGGATTCAGGGCATAAGGAAGAAGAGCATCATTGACAAGGTTGTGGAAGAGAGCCTGAATAAGGCAGCACTCTGGGATGAGGTAAAAGACAGGCTTAATGCAAGTGCTCTTGCACTGTCGGGTGGCCAGCAGCAGCGGTTGTGTATTGCCCGGGCAATAGCCACAGAGCCCGAAGTGATTTTGTTTGATGAACCATGTTCAGCGCTTGACCCCATTGCAACAGCTAAGGTAGAGGACCTGATAACAGAGCTCAAACAGTATTATACAGTTGTCATAGTAACGCACAACATGCAACAGGCAGCTCGTGTCTCAGACATGACAGGTTTTTTTATGATGGGCGAGTTGATAGAGTTTGATATAACAAAACATATATTTACAGCACCGACGAACAGAATGACGGAAGATTATATTACCGGAAGATTTGGATAAATGCCCTTAACCCTTCTTTTTCAAAGGGGGTAGGCGGAATTAACTGGAGGCAAACATGACACGGGAGGCGTACCACAGGTCATTAAAGGATGTACAGGATGATGTTATGAAGATGGCAGGAATGGTCGGCAAGGCCTTGAAAGACTCTATGGAGGCTTTAAAGCACAGAGATTTTGAGACCTCGAAAAGGATCATAGATGATGACAATCTTATAAACAGGAAGAGATTTGATATTGAAGAAAAATGTCTCCTACTTATTGCAACTCAACAACCAATGGCAGTAGACCTCAGGGTCCTTGCGGCAGTTATAAATATCATCACTGACCTGGAACGTATCGGCGACCATGCGGAGGGAATAGCCAAGATAAATATTTCAATTGGAGACGAGCCTTTGGTAAAACCGCTTAGAGACATACCGAAGATGAGCGAGCTCGGACTATCCATGCTTGACAGGTGCATGAAGGCTTTTCTTAACAGGGATTTAGAGGCAGCCAGACAGGTATGTTATGACGATGATGAGGTTGATGCCCTTTATGATCAGACATACAGGGAATTACTTCTTATAATGATAGAAAACCCGAGGACTATTCAGGGCGCAACGTATATGATCTGGGCTGCCCATAATCTTGAGAGGATTGCAGACCGGGTCACCAATATTGCTGAACGCGTGGTTTTTATGGTAACCGGCAAGATGGAGGAGATGAACATTTCAAAATATTAATTTAAAGATGCGATAACCTTTTTCAGTTCCTTTTTGGTCATTTTGTTCACAAGCTGCATTAGATGAAAGCGGTAAGCGAAATATTCTTCATCATATCCAGAGTGAACCAGGAGAAGTTCTGCAGGTTCAATTTTTATGGCTTCGGCAAGAAGGTAAATAATACTTAATGAAGGGTCTCCAATCCCTCTCTCCAGGTCTTCTATATCCTTAACAGTTAATCCAGTTTTTATCCCCAGGTCCTCACGGGATAACAGCAGCTGTTTCCTGTATCTTTGCAGCTGTTTTCCAAAGCGATTTAATATCAGGGTCTTTTCATGCATTGCAATTAGAATCTATACATCATTTGTTTGGTGCTTGTCAATGCCTTGATGCACGTCATATGTTGTAGACATTTATTTCTCTCACTATTATCGTTTTACTCTGATGACTCAGGAATGTTGTCATAAAGGGAGTTAAGAGGATGTCTGCATGTACCAAATAAAAGACAAGAAATTCATTGGCATAAGGATCAGAGGACGGAGGATAGAATTAGGGTGGACTCAGGAAAAGCTGGCTGAGTCTATAGGCGTTACTTATCAACAGCTTCAGCGATATGAAGGCGGGAAAAGTAATCTCAACACAGACAGACTCCAGGCATTATCAAACGCCCTTGATATCCCTATTTCATTTCTTTTTGAGGAGAAGGCAGATGATAGAATTCAGGTAAAAGAATCTGAAAGGTATATTTCTCCCGAAGAACGGGAATTTATCGAATATTTGCGGAAGATTGATAATGAAGATTATAAAAATTGTATAAAAAATTTTCTGATTCTGGCATCAGGCAAGAAGAAAAAAAGATAACCCTGACAAGGTTCAGGTTGACATTTCACCACCCTTCACCAGGCTGTTACGCTAATCCATGTATGCCGTGAATGCTTGTGCCAGACAGACGGGTCTGTAAGATTGTTTGACTGTCCGTAGATTCTCAAGTCCTGAGTCGCCCATTGTATTAATGTATCTATATCCGTCCTTTTCTCTACAGAATTCCCTGAAAATAAATTGTGCCAGTCCCTTAATGCAGGGATTCGTCACTTCTAACAAGGCATATAAGAGATCCTTATTCCTTTCAAACCCGAAGATATAACCCTCCACCTTATTATCAATTATGACAACCCGGCCTGATAACTCAAGTGTTTCATAATTATTTATGGCCTCTATGTGTACCCGAAAGGAGTCTTCAAGAATGGCATTAAAAAAGGAATCACTCACCTTTTTAGCTCTAATTTGCCTCCACAAATTAAAGAGTTCAATACATTGGACGGCATGTCCCGATTCAATAGGCTCATAACTGTATCTGTAATGTTTCTCAAAATAATTGCACATGACCCTCTTTGATTTATAGGGATCACCTTTTATTGTGGCAAGGTCTTTACGCAGATAGACATACTCAGGCTCACCCGGTTTAATCTTATATCCTGCAGCAACGAAAGAATCTATCCAGGACTCGTCAATATTTTCAATGCGGGAGACAGCCTTATTGTTATTTATCTTATCCATAATATTGAATACTTCATTTATGATAGCTGAAGATGGAACCTCCTTAATCCCACCTTTAGAAAAAGGGAGTGCAGAAGGATTTGAAATATTTTTTTCAAGTGATACCGGAGGAACAGGCATGTAGACATAGTCATCATACTGTGCGAACAAACAGAAATAACCATCTATTATTCCCCAATGAAAATTGAAGTGATCACGCCAGATATAATGGGCAACAAACGAATAGGCGGAAAGCATGGTATTTTGACTGGTAAGAATGCTGTCAATGCGGGGCTTATGTTTTATCTTCAGTGGGATAAGGCCGGGAAAAGCGGGGAAAGAACTCAATTCTGACCCCTGTAACGAGAACAGGTAATTTCCTGAGTAAGGTTTATTAGTGTTTCTGCATGACTGACATCATGCTGGTAAGGTCCTATAAAAGCGGGGTTTTTTGAAATAATATCGAGTACCGGTGATGAGTCAATAATAGCGCTCATTTCTATATAAGCATCTCTCAGACTTTCCGAATTAATAAACTCTGCAATATAAGGACACTTCATGTCCACCCCAAGCAAAATCTCCTTACCCTCTGCAGACCACATTAGTGCAAAGGGGTAGATGATGCAGTCAAACGGTCTGACGTCATATATCTTACAATGGGCAGATACAGGGTTAAATTCAGGGCATATAAAACCTTCTTCGAAGGGAATAAGAGAAATTTTGCAGCCACCGTGCGGAGGAGGATTAAGAACAGAATAAAATGCTGTTCCCTCAGCATGTGCGCTCTCAGCAACGTATGCGAGAGCAGTCAAAATTTCATCATGTGTAAAGTAGGGTGCAAGGAAACTATCCTTTTCAGGAAAACGACAGCAGACGTCACACTTGAAGCACCACTCCGGGGGGACTATCTGGGTTATGATCATCAGAAAATACCCTTTTAATGCACTGTGTTGCAGGAGCAAAACATTATATTGTCATCATAGTGTTTCAGGCTCATCATGTCTGAGCAGTTTCGCAAACAGGAGGGAGTTTTCAACAGCTATACCTATGTGACTGCCGATTGATAACAACATATCCTCTTCTCTTGACGTCAGGGCCTTGATATTCTTGTTAAGAAGAAACATGATTGCCACGACTTTGTCCTTTGATTTAAGCGGTATTCCGGCTATCGAAATAAATTCTTCTTCAGGTACCTGTACGTTCTCAAGCCGGTCATCTACTGTTATATTTTCAGACGCCCACAACTTGCCGTCGTGGATAATCTTGTCTCCGATAAATTCAAATATCTCTGACATTCTCTTTTCACGCTCCGGCTTTAAATCAATATTCTGAGATGCTGCAATAGTAAATCTCCTTAGTTTATTGTCGAGCATCCAGATAACGCCTGCATCCGCCTTCATTACCTCTATCAGGGTCTTTAATGATTCGGAAAATGTCTTGTCAGCATCAAGTGACTGATTTAACGTCGTAGCAGTTGAATAAAGAATTGATATCTCCTCATTTCTTTGCTCCAGTTCCCTGGTCCGTTCCTTCACCATCTCTTCAAGCTTTATATAGAAGAGCTTCAGTTTTGATGCCATGTCATTAAAATTAGTTGCGAGGTCTTCTATCTCATCTCCGGTGTTGACTGTTATCCTGTAGTCAAGATCACCGCCACCCATCTGCTCAGCTCCCTTTTGAAGTTCTTTTACCGGCCGTACAATCTTTCCTGCAGTAATATATGCAAGGATTGCAATAAGGCCTGCACCTGCAAGGCCGGCTATTCCAATACGCAGAAGAAGGGAATATACGGGCATAAAGGTTTCTGACGGGTCCTGGCTCGTAAATACATACCAGCGTTTTCCATTGATATTATCTTTTCCAAGTTCGGCAGTAATCTTAACAGGAGAATAACCTACTATTGACTGCCTTCCGCGATACGTCACATCTGCCCTGGTTGTAAGCCACCCTGAAGTTTCCTTTGATATATCCTGGAGCAGTCCCTTGTCCATCTGAGGTTCTTTTGTGCCAGAGGGTGGCGAAAACAATATGGTACCATCAGAGTTAGCGAGCATGACATTATCTGTAGATCCAACCTTAGTAGCTGAAATAAATTTTAAAAAGACGTCAACATTATGGGACATAAGGATCACTCCCATTGCCTTTCCGCCTTTCATAACAGGAGTTGCTATGTCAAGGGTTTTTACACCAAACTCCTCGTTAAAATAGATATCGCTGACATAAATGCCGCCTACCCCGTTATTATAAGCGGAACGCCACCATTTCTCATTGATATGACTGTAATGACTCGGTTTTTCTGTAGCACCTACAACAGCCCCCTTCTCATTAGTAACCAATATTATATTGTATACACCTCTCTCACCACTCGCGGAAAATTCTTTAAGATAATTGGTTGCCCTGTTATTTAGTACCTCGAAGAGGTAAGCATTGACTCCAACACCACCTGTCCATCTGGCATCTATTTCCTTTATCCTCTTTTCGATTTCCTGATTGGTCTCGCCCTCATACAACAGGTTTGAATCTTCAATTGCCGACAGGATGCTCTGTGCTGATGCGAGTAATTTCGCCTCTTCGATATGATAAGCAATAGAAAGGTCTATGGTACTGCTTACAGTCTCTGCAAGCTCTCGAAATGTAGCGCCAATACTCTCTTTTAAAGTGGACCGGCCTGTATAGTAAACAAGTATCAGCACAATCAGACCTGCAGCAAAACTGACTGCAAGGATAGAGGTTATAAGCCTTTTTTGCAGGCCTGTTTTTTTCACTCGTAATACCCACCCTCACCCTGCCCTCTCCCTGATGGAGAGGGGATTAATATATTTGTGCCCCGAAAAGCGCTTACTTCACCCTGCCGGAAGACATAGCCCTTTCTGTAAAGGCTGAATCTGTAAGTCCGGTGTTAATTTCAACATCGCTTATATTCAGAATCGTCTGGACGTCTGTCTTGACATTAGTAAGGACGACCTTTTCCCAGACATACGCATCTTTTACCTTCTTCCATGTAATGAGCTGTTTCTTAAGCATTGTCCCATCAGCATCATAATAGTCAATACGTTCCTTTAGAAAATCATTCTTTTTTACCCATTTAATAACCTTACCGTATGTATAGTTAGGATCCTTTACCTTAGGCGTACTTTCGATGACATAATATTGTTGATTTTCGATAGTCTCCTCACGAAGCAATTTGTGTCTGTCCAGGGAAACTTCCCTTGGTATCATATCGGAGGGTCTGAGATTTGCGCCGCTGAAAATCTCGTCAGGGTGCTCCGGCAGTTTCTGGACTTTCCTCAGTATGGGAAGATATATCCATAAATCTTCAGGTTTTTGTGAAGATGCCTTATAAGTCCATACCATAAATGCATTGCCCTTTGTATCGGGAGGGTATTCGTTGAAAACAAGTACCTTGGAGTCGAATTCAGAATCTTTCTGATAATTTTTCCAGTAGCGTCTCAACACCACCTTTCTCTCTGCCCCGTCAGCCTCCCGGATGATAAAGGTAAGCTTTGATTGCTGATCTGTTCCAGGATATACATCCTCTGACTTAGCAGCAATTTCATCAGCAGTAAGTTCAGCATATGTCACTGATGGGGTTGTTACAGAAAGCAGAGACATACTTACTAAAAGCCATAAACCAAGAAATAAAGTTCCTCTTTTTAACACGTTATATCTCCTTTCGATATCAAAAATAATATATTTTAACTGAATATATATTGATTTACAAGGTATTTTCACTACCTGCAACAATCAATAAAATATCATTCCACGGTACCTCCCTTTCAGGAATCACACGGTATTCATAATTATTTACAGGTGCCCCAAGTGTCTTTATGTAATTAAATATCTCCCTGTCCATCGAGGTACAACCGATAGCCCTGATCTTGTTTTTTGATGATAATACTACAATCTTTCTCTGCTGACTGCCCCTTTTCTTTGAATCAAAAAAAGATTGTTTTTCAACTTTATTAATTATGCTCTCCAACTTATCCTGAATATCTTCATCTAAAGTTGAGCGAATTTCTACTCCTGCATCAAATATCAAATTATGTCCCAGTGTCTTAACCAGATAATCCCTTATTAAACGTTTGTGACAGGGAATTACCTTTTCCTCGTCACTCGTTTCACCAAGACCAATACGACTGAACCGTTTGTTTTTTTTATTCCTTCGAAGATCAATTTTATATGAGAGGGCCTCATTATACTTCTCCTCCTCTATCAACTTATGCCTCAACATTAGCTTAAGTACCAGTTGCTGGCGGGTTATTACCTTTTCAAAGTTCTTATAGGGGTTATAGGTGGCAGGATTACGGAGCATAGCAATCATAAATGCAGACTCGGCAACATTAAGGTCTGCTGCATGCTTGTCAAGGTAATATCTGGATGCAAGCTCCACACCATATATTCCATAGCCCCATCCAACTTCATTCAGGTATATCTCAATAATCCTCTCCTTGGGGAGGAGCTTTTCCAGCCTTCTTGCAAGGAAGAACTCGCCTATCTTCCTGGAAAAGGTCTTTTCATTTGTCAGGAAGACATTTTTAGCAACCTGCTGGGTAATTGTACTCCCTCCCCTTACTAATCGCCATACCCTGAGATTGTCTTTTATGGACTCCCATGTCTGTTTGTAATCAATGCCGCTGTGTCTCATAAAGTAAGGGTCTTCAGTTGCTATCAGTGAGTCCCGCACAGATGATGATATTTCAGAAAGGTTTACCCATATCTGATCTTTATCTTCTCTCAGTGTAATAAGTACCCGCCCATCCTTATCATAAACTGTAGTTGCAGCATCATGACTGAAATTTATTATGACCCGGTCATCCGGTATCTCCCGGGAAAGTTTATATACCCACAGCACTGAGCCTATAACTATAACTAGCATTATAGTTAAAAGCGTAAGCAATAAAGAAAAAAAGGTTTTCATCTATTCTTATTGTAAATAAGTGGTACTATATATTCAACATCGTTCGGGTTGTAAGGGTTATTCGACAAAAGCTTACTTGTAAGTTAATCTATACAAAGGATTTTTTAACGGAAAAACACGGAAGAAAAAAGTTGGAAATCGAATTTAAATGGGGGAAAAAATCAACAAGGACCACATCGGGAGTTATTCCAACTGAAGAAACACCCCATGTCATCAAGATTGCAACCATAGATGAACTCTCGCCTGGCAAGGTAATTGAAAACCCTGAGGAATCAAGATCTTTCAAATCACTGTAGATGTTCCGCTGTGTAGTGCCGAATTCTTCTGCCAGGGTTTCAGGTGTGCACTGTTTACGTATATCAAGATGTCTAAGGATGGAGAGGAGAGGGTGTTGTCAGACAAGTCATCAGATGGCTTCCCCTTATTGTACTGTTACTTAATCGCCAACTCAATTGCCAACTAATCGCCAACTCAGACAAGGACATATCTGATACTGCGGCCCTTCCCTTCAGCTTTGACAACACCGAGTTTTACAAGCTTGTGTATTTCTTTAAGAGCCCCCTCATCAGACAGTTTAAACATCTCTCTGATTATCTTGTTTGTAATATGTCCGTTTGCATTTACCCTCTCAACGATCTTCATTTGTCTTTCAGTAAGGGCTATCTGTCCCTTTAGCTGTTTTCTTTTCATATCACTGCTCAGGGACAAAATCCTTTCTCTTACCTTGTCTGTTTGCAGAGCCACACCATAGGTAAAATAATCAATCCATTTCGTCGTATCAAGTGTCGCGGGATCAACACTCTGGAGGGCAGTATAGTACGACTGCCTGTCGCTGTCATAATAATCATCAAGAGCAAAAAATCGCTTAGTATCAAATCCTCTTAAATATAAAATGAGACTTGCCAACGCCCGTGCTGTTCGTCCATTGCCATCAATAAAAGGGTGAATTCTTACAAATTCATAATGACTTATCCCTGCAGTAAGCACCGGATTTGTTTCAAGTGCATCCCTGCTGTTTAACCATTTAACTAACTTTCCCATGAGAATCGGAACATCTTTTGTTTCAGGAGGTCTGAAAGTAATTACTCCTGTCATTCTATTTCCGATCACCACCTGTCTGTTTCTGTATACGCCGCAGTCAGCATGGTTTTCAAGAACGTCTTTTGTAAGAAGTTTGTGGATCTTTAAGATTACCTTTTCAGTAATCACGCCAGCTTCAGATAAATCCGGAAGGTCCTCAAGCACTTTCAAATAGTTCATGACTTCCGACTTTGCCTTTCTCGTTGCAATAATATCCCTGCCTCTTGCAAGCTCAGAGACTTGTTCAAGCGTAAGGGGATTGCCCTCAATTGCTGTCGAGGCATGGGCATTCTTGATTAACGCCTCTCTCCGCAATGCAACCTCCCACCTGGGAATGAGATAAGCATTATCAATTACTGCCTTTGCTGCGGCTGTTTTTATGAGGTTATTAAGAATTTCGGAGGTTATGGTATATTTTGGTTTGAACATCGCTTTCTTTCACTTCTCGAAATTCCCGGAATTCGCCAGAATCTCCTTCAGGCGGTTTATATCCACTGGCTCCCTCTCGAACTCCATGGACCTTACCATCCAATTTAGAACCTCTTCCTGACAGGCTTGCCTGAGAGAGTTTATATCTTCGTGGTTTTTCTGCCACCTTGTCAGGTTCTCCTACAGGTTTTTAATGTTGAGCTTTTTTACTTGCCTTTTCTTCTTATTTTCTCTTTTTGATTCTTTTTATTAAAGTTTGCCATATAATCCTTATAAAATGCAAACATCTCTATTTAAGTACGTCCCCCGAATCTCCTGAAATATTTTCGTTTTCAACTATTGTTTTTATATCCTGCATCAACTTTGGGAGTTTATTCTTTATGATATCCCACATAATTTTAAAGTTTATCCCAAAATATTCATGGGCCAGGACATTTCTGAAATCAGAAATCTTTCTCTATTCAACAGCAGGATATTTGTCTCTAATTTCTACAGGAATGTTGCTGGCAGCTTCTCCTATGATCTCAAAATTTCTCACAATAGCATCCAGTCTCATCTCATCCGCAAGAAGTGACTCATAGGAACTATCACCTTGATAATTACTGATCTTATTGACAGAGGTCAGAATATCTTCAAGATAGAGCTTATATTCTCTATGCATATATTACTTCCTGCAGGATATCATCCTTTAATTGTGGTCTTAGGGCATCAATGGTTACCAGATCAATTTTCCGTTCAAATAAATCCTCAAGGGGAAATTTTAGATCCATAAATTTGAACATATTAACATTTTTGCCACTCTGTAATCCCTTATAATTGGCGGAGAATCCATTCAGCAGCCCTCTGTACCCAAGGATCGGGTACCCAGCGTCCTGCACCACTACGCTTGATAGAACCCTCTAAACCTAATGTATCATATAATTCAGGCAGGATGTTCTGGTGTTCATCGGACATAGGAACAGCTCTTTCAAGAAGACGGCTTTCATCCAGCTTACCTTGTACAACTACAAGGCCATCATCCGGGTTGTCCCTTCGAAAGTGTGCGTTTGCCCAGAGATGCCGTAAAACAGGCAGAGGCCAAGGCTGTCTATCATTAACCTCGTATACGCAATCTATAGTGAAAAAACCAATGAGGTACAAAACAGAGCCTTTGTTCTGTTCTGGTGGACACAGCCCGGCATAAAATACAAGCAGGCCACCTTCCATCAAGCGTAGTAGCTGACCTCTCTTATTCTTCGTCGGGTCACCATAAGTGAATGTTTCAAATTCTGGATCAAGATGAGCATACCCACCGTCAATGAGGATGTTGAGCGGTACAAACTGGTCGAGTGTACCTCCATATCTTGCATTGATATTAGAATATTTTACGGAGCGGGAAGATGGTTTGCTCTCAGGAATCGGTACATACTCGAAAGTTCTGCCTGGAAAGATAGGCCCCAAGGCGCCTCCTGTTCCAAGATCAATTCCTACTCTGAGCAAGAGGATTTGCATAATTCACTCTACCTCAGCAATTACGTAAACCACTACGACAATTTCTATTTTTCTTTTGGTCTTGTTTTAGTTTAAGACCCTCAACTTCTTGTGTAAAATCATTGAATGCATTACCTTTGTTAAGATGATTTATTATTTCATCAAGTAAATCTCCAGCAATCCTCTGAGTAGCATATCGAAGATTTGTCAACAGGAACAAAACATGTTTTTACCGCTTGAATTACTCTTCTCTCTTCTTTTATTGCTATCCCCCCAATTTCGTAATAACCAACGATGAAGTAGCGATTACGATATTCTTCCTTGTACCCAGTGTATTTTGTGATAAACAAAATATGAGATAAACCATTATTTATTGCTGCCTGCACTGATGTCTGGTTATAAGAGCAATACCAATTATAAGTCTCTGTTTCGATATTCGGCTCCATTTTATTGCCAGCACCATGGTCATCTAATATATCACGGATGGGTAATATAGATTGCTTTGAGCATAAATAATAACAAAGTTTGCCAACTCTTTCCTTGGGTATGTAATCTTTCCATATATCAGTCTTAAACATAGCCATATCCTTTATGATGTCGATTTAATGTATCCAAATTGCATCTCCAAAAACGTTCCACTCAATAATATCCTATGACTCGGCAAACATTTTTGCATTATATAATCACGCCCTGTTTCTCATAGTAAAGAACGTTATCAAATAATCCATACCTGTTAAAACCCTATCTCCTTTCCTATTTTTTTATATCTGACATCATTTGCCAAGGCCTCTATCAACATCTTATGTGTAATAGAAGCAGGCCCTGCAAAAGACATCTGGTCTTTTACTACAGCAAAGTCTCCGGGAGTAAGGTTTTTAATGCCCTTTATAGCAATTACTTCTCCTGTCGAAAGGTTGCTGTCAGACGCCAGTCCTTTTAATAGAGTATTGTAAAAAATGAGATTGCCTTCAGGCGTGAGGGGTTTAAATTCTATTTTAAACTTGAACCGTCTCAGTGCAGCATGGTCAAGCCCATCCATGTCATTTGTTGCAAAAAACACCGTCCCCTTAAAACTTTCAAGTTGCGTTAATATTTCGTTGGTAAAACTGATCTCCCATGATTGCCGGGCTGATTTTCTTGGGAACAGGAATGTATCAGCCTCGTCAAAGAAGAGGATGTTGTCAGCTTCCTGTGCCTCTGCAGGGGTTAAAGTCACAATGAGCATTCGTTGTCACCTAAGCTTGTTATCTTATAACGAATAAAATTGCGTGATCGTGATTATAAATCACAAGGTTTTTCTTGACATTCTACGAGTCGTAGAATATATTAACGCATATATGCGTTATCTTTCTTTTATTTTCCTCTTAATTCTGCTACCTGCTACCCTCTGCCCGCTGCCTGTGTCGTTTGCCGTTGCTCAGGACACACTGACTCTTAAGCGAGTCATAGAGGAGGCAAAACTTAACAATCCGTCAATTCAGGCACTTCGTCAGAATATGAAGGCCAAAGAGGCAGGGGCCAGGGCAGAGGGAATATTGGATGATCCAAGGCTCAAAATAGAGATGATGGACCTGTCAAAGGAAAACCCTTTCCCCATCCCTGGTAATGCAATGCAGACACGGTATGAGGTAAGCCAGATGCTCCCATATCCCGGCAAGCTTCAATTGGAGAGACGAATTGCACTGTTGGAAGTCATGATGTCAGAGGCCGAACTACAGTCAAAGGAACTTGAGACCATTACAATGGTCAAGGAGGCATACTATGAGTATCTTCTTTTGACAACATCAATCAGGACTCTTGAAGAAATCAAGGGTTTGCTATCCAGTATGATCCGGATTGCTGAGACTAAATATGCTGTTGGAGAGGTATCGCAGCAGGATGTCATAAAAGCACAGGTTGAGTTGACCATGCTTTTAAACGAAGTCCTTGAGCTTGAAGCGGAAAAGGATGTAGTTCATGCGGAAATAAAGGCATTATTAAACAGGCCGCAGGATGATAATACCCTTACTATTTCATCAGAAAAATTGCCTGAAGAAAAAGTTAAATTAGATCTCGGCAGCCTGACAAATAAGGCGCTTGAAGTTAATCCGGAACTCAAACTTATGAAATATGAAGTGGAAAATAAAGAGAGCGAGGTTGAACTTACGAGGAAGAACTACTACCCCGATTTTATGCTGGGGATAGCGCCGATCCAGCGGGACGGGAGGTTCGATGCGTGGGATGCCATGTTTCAGATAAATATCCCTCTATGGAGGGCAAAGTATGAGAATCAGGTGGGTGAACGAGTAAACATGGCTGATGCAATGAGGTCAAGAGTGAAGGCAGAAGAAAATATGATAAACGCCAAGGTTAAAGAGGGTGTGGTTAAGGTCGAGACAGCTGACAGGATCACGATGCTATATGTGACAAGCCTCATTCCACAGGCAGAGCTCTCATTTGAGTCAGCGCTCAAGAACTATCAAAGCGGCAGGGTAGACTTTCTAACACTGCTGGATACAGAGCGATTGCTGAAAAAGACAAAGATAGATTATATAGAAGCTGTAACAACTTATTATAAGAGATTGGTCTTGTTAGAGCGTGTAGTGGGGGAGGAACTGCATTAAATGATGAAAACTAAACCATATATAATTCTTGCAGCAGGCTTATTAATCGGTATTGGTATCGGTGCACTTATGATGTTCTATGTAATACCTGCAGGTGTAAATATGAAAACAGGCCCTGCAACGAAAGGAAAAAAGATACTATTTTACCGAAATCCTATGAACCCGGCCGTTACCTCACCAACTCCAGCCAGGGATAATATGGGTATGGACTACATACCTGTCTATGAAGAAGATGACAAGGTGGCGTCAGAAGCGGAATTACCCGGTACGGTCAGGATCAGCACAGAAAAGATTCAAAAGATAGGAGTCAGGTCAGAAGTAGTTAAACGGCGTCATCTGAAACGGATTATAAGGACCATAGGAAGGGTTGACCCTGATGAGACGAAGGTGTTCATCATTAACGCCAAGGTCGGCGGCTGGGTGGAAAAGCTTTACTTGAACAGGACAGATCAGATGGTTGAACACAATGAACCCCTCCTGGAATTATACAGCCCTGAGCTTGTCTCTGCACAGGAGGAATATCTGCTTGTGTTTAAGGAAAAAAAGAAAGTTAAGGATAGTCCATATCCTGAGGTAAGGAGCAGTACAGAATCAATGCTGAACGCCGCAAGGCAGCGCCTTAAATACTGGGATATTTCAGATGACCAGATAAAGAGACTGGAAGAGGACGGAAAGATCACACGGACCATGACGATCCGGGCCCCGGCTCAAGGAAGTGTTACAGAAAAGATGGTGGTTGAAGGACAAAGGATCGAAGCAGGAGAGCCTCTCTTTAAGATTATAGATCATACATCAGTGTGGGTTTATGGAGAGCTTTATGAATACGAATTACCGTTTGTACGAATGGGTCAGATGGCAAAGATTTCCCCTTCCTATTCCCCGGGGGAGCTATACATGGCTGCTGTAGCACATATTTATACCCACCTCGGAACGGTTACCTATACACCTGAAGGCAGCGCAGAAATAAGAACCGCCAAGATAAGGTTTGTGCTTAAAAACCCTGCTCATAAGTTAAAATTAGGTATGTATGTAAATATTGAACTGGGGGTTGAAGAATCCTCTAACGCCCTTGCTGTACCGGATTCTGCCCTGATAGATACAGGGGTCAGGCAATTGGTAATTGTAGATAAGGGTGATGGTCGGTTTGAGCCCCGTAATGTGAAGGTTGGGGGAAAGGCTGAGGGTTACTATGAGATCCTGACGGGAGTAAGGGCAGGAGAGTCAGTGGTAACCTCTGCAAACTTCCTCATAGATTCAGAGAGCAATCTCAAGGCAGCGCTTGGCGGGATGGCAAGCCATCAGCATGGGGAGCATTCGACAGAAAGCACGGAAGGCAAAAAGGAAGACAAAAAGGTTTTATCCGACAAGAAAGTCAAGAAGACTGAAGCAACAAAGAAGAAGACAAAAATTGAAAAGAATGAGCATGAGCACATGCAGCATATGCATTAAATCTCCAGGATATTATGCTGAACAAAATAATCGAATTTTCTATAAAGAATAAGTTTATCGTACTCCTCTTCACTGCAATGGCAATAATATGGGGTATATGGACTCTTTATAAAACCCCTCTCGACGCAATCCCCGATCTCTCTGATGTTCAGGTCATAATCTATACAGAGTATCCGGGCCAGGCCCCGCAGGTAGTTGAAGATCAGATTACTTATCCTCTTACTACTGCAATGCTTGCAGTTCCCAAGAGCAAGGTAGTGAGGGGCTTTTCCTTCTTTGGTGTATCATTCGTATATATCATCTTTGAAGACGGCACTGATATATACTGGGCCCGCTCACGAGTACTTGAATATCTGAACTTTGCCTCCGGAAAGCTCCCAAAGGGTGTATCCCCGACTATTGGTCCGGATGCAACAGGAGTTGGATGGGTCTTTGAATACAGCATAGAAGGTAAGGGATACAACCTTGCAGAGCTCAGGAGTATACAGGACTGGTATGTACGATACCAGCTTGCGACAGTCCCCGGGGTCTCCGAAGTAGCCTCCATTGGAGGATTTGTAAAACAGTACCAGGTGAATATAGACCCCAACAAGCTTCTTACTTACAACATATCTCTTAAGGATGTGGTGGATTCCATAAAGATGGGAAATGTTGATGTCGGAGGGAGGGTTGTTGAGTTATCGGAACGCGAGTATATGGTCAGGGGGCTTGGTTATATAAAGAAACTGCCTGACATAGAGAATATCGTTCTTAAGGTAGATCAAAGCGGGACACCTATCAGGATTCAGGATGTTGCGCGTGTTGAGCTTGGTCCGGATGAGCGAAGGGGGATTGTAGAACGGGATGGGGAGGGTGAGGTTGTAGGCGGCATCGTTGTAATGAGATTCGGGGAGAATGCGCTCAACGTAATCAGTAATGTAAAGAATAAGATTGAAGAGATCAAGCCAGGTCTGCCGCCGGGCGTAAAGATTATTACCACATACGACAGGAGTCACCTGATACTCAGCGCAATACATACCTTGACGGAAAAGCTTACCGAAGAATTTATTGTTGTATCCATAGTATGTATCATCTTTCTACTGCACTTCAGGAGCGCTCTTGTTGCCATTCTTATGCTGCCTATAGCTATCCTGATGTCGTTTATCGTGATGTATTATCTTGGGATCAATGCAAATATCATGAGCCTTGGCGGCATAGCCATAGCCATAGGAGCGATGATAGATGCAGCCATCGTTATGATAGAAAATGCCCATAAGCACTTTGAAAGGCGTCACAAGTCAGGAGTCATGATTCAGGAGAAAGACAGATGGGAGATAATCCTTGATGCGAGTAAAGAGGTAGGCCCCGCACTGTTTTTTTCTCTTCTCATAATAACCGTTTCCTTTGTACCTGTTTTTACTCTTGAAGCTCAGGAAGGTCGCCTGTTTAAGCCCCTTGCCTACACAAAGACCTTTTCAATGGCTGCTGCCGCCTTATTGTCTATTACACTCGTGCCTATCCTTATGGGATATTTCATAAGGGGGCACATAATGCCCGAAGAGAAGAATCCTGTTTCAAGGTTTTTGATCTATATTTACCGGCCGGCTATAGATATCGTATTAAGGTTTAAAAAGACGACAATCATTATTGCTGTTGTTATTCTTGCCATCAGCATCTATCCCTTTTCCAGGCTTGGATCTGAATTTATGCCGCCGCTTAACGAGGGGACATTGATGTTCATGCCTGTTACACTTCCTGGCATATCTGTGACAAAGGCCGCTGAGTTGATGCAGACACAGGACAAGATTATAAAGAGCTTCCCTGAGGTTGAGTCTGTCTTTGGAAAGGCCGGAAGGGCGATGACTGCCACAGATCCTGCCCCAATGGAGATGTTTGAGACGATTATAAACCTGAAGCCTGAAGATACGTGGCGAACTGGTATGACACAGAAGAAACTTATTGATGAGATGAATAAAGCCCTTGAGATGCCGGGAGTGACCAATGCCTGGACCATGCCTATTAAGGCCAGGATAGACATGCTCTCTACGGGAATCCGAACCCCCGTGGGCATAAAAGTCTTTGGAAAGGACTTAAATACTATTGAGCGTCTTGCGACAGAGATAGAGTCAGTTGTGAAGACCATTCCAGGTACGGCCAGTGTTTATGCGGAGAGGCTCATAGGAGGTTACTATATTGACATTGATATAAAACGGGAAGAAGCAGCGAGGTATGGGCTTAAGATAGCAGACATTCAACAGGTAATAATGTCTGCTATCGGAGGGGAGAACATATCTACTACCGTTGAGGGACTTGAGAGATACCCCATCAATGTCAGATACAAGAGGGAACTAAGGGATAGTGTGGATAAGATAGGCCGTGTCCTTGTGCCGACCATGACAGGACAGCATATCCCTTTATCTCAAGTCGCTGATATACGACTGAGCAAGGGGGTGGCAGGCATAAAAACAGAGAATGCCCTTTTAAATACATGGGTTTATGTAGATGTCAGTGACAGTGATATTGGCGGCTATGTCGCTGATGCAAAAAAGGCAGTGATTGAGAATATAAAATTTCCGCCCGGTTATTATATAACATGGAGTGGTCAGTATGAATATATGGCGAGGGTTTGGGAACGACTTAGATACATTATACCGCTGACGTTGTTTATTATAGTGCTGTTGCTTTATTTTAATTTCAAGTCTTTTACAGAGACGCTGATCATTCTCCTTGCGATACCGTTCTCATTGATAGGTGCATCATGGATTCTTTTTCTATTGGGTTACAACCTCAGTATTGCTGTTTGGGTAGGTTTTATTGCCCTTGCGGGTGTTGATGCTGAGACAGGGATTGTAATGCTCATTTACCTGAAATACTCTTATGAGAGGCGAAAGGAGGAGGGAAAGATGAACAGCTACGAGGACCTGCGGGATGCGATAGTTGAAGGAACAGTATTGAGGGTGAGACCAAAATTGATGACTGTAACAGCTATTATTGCCGGCCTTCTTCCAATCATGTGGGGGACTGGTGCGGGGGCTGATGTGATGAAGAGGATAGCGGCGCCAATGGTAGGAGGTATGGTTACATCAACCCTGATGGAATTGCTTGTGTTGCCGGCGATTTACATTGTTTGGAAGGGCTGGAAGTTTAAATGAAAATCACTTATGTAAAGACTTGTAAATCTCTCTTGTCTTCCGGCGGTCTCCAAGATTGTGAACAACCTCTGCACCTATCAGGAATATAGATACGGCATAGAATACCCACATTAAGAAAGTGATAAATGCCGAAATAGGTCCGTATACAGCTCCGAGTTTGTACAGTTTCGATGCCACATAAAAAGTAAAAACATGTTTGGCCGCCTCAATGAATAGTGCCGTAAAAAGCCCGCCCAGCAACGCATGAATGAATAATACTCTTCTCTTTGGAAGCAGTATATACAGGGCTGTCGCTGTGAGAATTGTTAGAAAAAGAGGGATAACAAAGGCTATGAGGAAGCCCGCTATCCTGCTGATTACCAGTCCCGGGAAAAACTGATCAAGAATTTTCACCATGGATATAACTGATGTTGCGCCAAAGGAGATGAGAAGAAGTGTAATCATCAGTGTCACCAGTGATATAGAAAGTAATATAGAAAGAACAAGTGATCTTTTGCTTCCAATTTTAAATATGATATTTAAGGCCCGTTCTACAGCGGAGTACAGCTGATAGGAAAATATCCCATAGATTAATAGCGTAAAAAAACCGATCCTTTTAAAGGTAATGATTTTACCCAATTCTTTGGTTATTGAGTAAGTTGCTTTAGGGAATAAATTTAATAATTTATTTAATAGAAAGGCATAGAACTCCTGCTTTTCCCCAAGGACATAACCAATGATTGCTATAATTATGAAGGAAAAGGGGATGATGGCCATGACGAAGAAGTAGGAAATGGAACCTGCAAGCAGCGGACCATCATCTTTAAAAAAATCAGTGATACTTTTGAATATTAATTTCATCTTATTGTGAAGAGGAGGAAAAGAATCTTTATGTCGCCGTCTTCTTGAATTATAGTTGTTAACATACAGAAGGTCAATATAAGCAGCGGCCCATGCATGTCAAATAATCACTCAATCAGGAACAATCTGCGCTTGGACTTATTTAAGAAAAAGTGATAACTTGCTAAAACATAACCAGGGCAGAGTCAAGAGAGAGGTTGAATGGTACAAAATCATTATGGGAACGTTTCCTGTCAGTCTTTCAAAAGAAAATGAACTTAGAGAAAAGATGGATTCCCTGAATATCCGGGAAGATGACATCAGGGAATCTTTTATCCGTTCCAGTGGAAAAGGGGGACAGAATGTCAATAAGGTCTCGACCTGTGTTTATCTGAGACACATTCCAAGCGGTCTCGAGGTTAAATGCCAGAGAGAACGTTCTCAATCTCTGAACCGATTTCACGCAAGGGTACTCCTTGTTAAGAAAATAGAGCAGATGATAAGGGGAAAGGAGAGCGAAGAAAGAGAGAAAATTGAAAAAATTCGCCGCCAGAAGAGGAAACGTTCAAAAAGATCCAAAGAGAAAATGCTTGCTGATAAGAAAATCCAGTCTCAAAAGAAAAAGCTCCGCTCCGGAAGAATCAAATTGAATGAGTAAATCTATATGTGATATCCTCCCGCCCGGTTTTCAAATCATGTGATTGTTATAAAAGCTCTATTTTCTCAAGATATTCCGGGATTTTACAATTCCAATGGAGGGTATCTTCGATTTTTTCCCTGAGGGTTTGCGCTGCCTGCGGCTCTCCATGGGTAATAAAGGTGGTCTTCGGCGGTTTTCTGAAGTGCGATAACCATTTTAATATTTCATGTTGATCTGCATGGGCCGATAGATTGTGAACTACATCTACTTCTGCCCTGACCGGAATATACTGGCCGTGGATTTTTACACTCTCTGCGTTAGCAATCATTGACGCACCGCGTGTGCCTGCTGCCTGGAATCCGGTAAATACTATTGTATTGTTCGGGTCAGGAGCAAATGCCTTCAAATGATGAAGGACGCGTCCACCGGTTGCCATCCCGCTTGCCGAGATAATGATCATGGGGCCCTTCTTTGCGTTTAGCGCTTTTGATTCTTCAGGGCTGTTGATGAATTTGGCCACATTGCTGATACCTTCACGCTGATCCGGATTCAGACGCTGCTCGCCGGGATAATCAAAAAAGACGTCGGTAGCGCTGATGGACATGGGACTGTTTAAATACACAGGTATGTCCGGTATCCGCCCTTTCATCTTCAATAAATGAAGAATGTAAAGCAAGGTCTGTGTGCGTCCGACTGAAAACGCGGGGACTATGACTAC
Organism: Nitrospirota bacterium; assembly: GCA_020846775.1. Lineage (NCBI taxonomy): Bacteria > Pseudomonadati > Nitrospirota > Nitrospirota bacterium. The sequence goes on along the minus strand of JADLDG010000044.1, from coordinate 8,730 downwards.
CCCATTTCGAGCAACCGCTCGATTAATGATCTCTTCAACCTGATCCTGCGGATCTCTCGGATCATGCAAACGATCGCCATAAGTGGATTCAAGAACAAGATAATCGCTTTCAGTTATAAGTCCTGGCGACCGCAGTACTAAATCTTTTTCGCGTCCAAGGTCGCCGGAGAACAAAATGGACGTCTTTCCATTTGTAAGCGATACAAAGGCAGATCCAATGATATGACCTGATTTGATCAGTTTCAGATTAATGCCATCACCGAGATCAAACTGAGTCTCATAAGGAATGGTACGGAACAGACCCAGGACTTGCATGGCATCTTCTTCTGTATAAAGAGGAAGCGCTGGTTTGTGTTTGGAGAACCCCTTTCTGTTGGCATACCCTGCCTCTTCTTCCTGCAGTCTTCCGCTATCCGGAAGAAGTATCCGGCAAAGATCGCGCGTGCCTGAGGTGCAGTAGATAGAACCCCTGAAGCCCTGTGTCATGAGTACTGGAAGATAGCCTGTGTGGTCAATATGTGCATGGGTAAGCACAACACTGTCTATTTTTTGCGGATCAATCGGAAAAGGTTCCCGGTTGCGGAGACGAAGCTCCTTGAGCCCCTGAAAAAGACCGCAATCAATCAATACCTTTCTGCGGTTGTGTTCAATTAAGTACTTTGATCCGGTAACTGTATGAGTTGCACCTAAGAACTGAAGCTTCATTAATGTATCTTTCTGAAATTAGTTTTGTCTGGGGATAAATTAGCAGTAGGAGATTTTTCTGTCAACAAGCTTTGGACTTGTAATGTTAAGTCCTGTGGCTCAGAAATACTACCATAGGAGTATCGAATATCTTATCCATTCTGATCCACTTCCCCCTCTAATGGGTCTTTCATCTTCCCTGTATAAATCTCAGGATGTTGATCAAACCGGATCCCGCATTCCACAGCACAGAAATAATAGATTTTTCCTTCATAACTCCTTGAATCTGCCGCTTCTCCCTTATGAATTTCCATCTGGCAAACCGGATCAATCACCAGACCGGCCTCGCCAAGGTTATCACTGAGTTCGGGGAACGTGTTCATGATACCTCCGTGCACGGTTTGAGACGGATTTTCCCCAAAGAGTTTCCGGTTGGCTTCAATCATCCGATCCATCCGGCGCTGCCACCATGACCGTTTAACCGATTCATGGTCCATATCAAAGGATTGTTTGCAGATCTCGGAACAGAAATAGATGGTTTCGTGCCGGTAGTGGGTATAATGAACAGCCGTTATTTCATCCACATCCATCTTACAGACAGGGTCCTTCGCCATTTTACTTACCTCCTCTGGCTGGAGCTTAAGTAATCTTATAATGAACATTACTTTATGTCAAACCTGAAGACGCTATCTTTGTCCCCGGCCATATCTTTTATCACAAGTTCTATAGCTGTTGCCCTGGATATATCCACACCCTTAAATCTGACAACGCCTGAGCTGTTCCAGCCTGAACTGGGATGATCCAGTTTCGTAAGCGATGGCGAACTCGCTTACGCTTCCCTTGCAATGTGAAGCAACCTCGCATTTACGGCCACAATCACTGTGCTAAACGACATGAGCACCGCGCCCAGCGCCGGGGTGAGCAGGAAACCGTAGCCATAGAGCGCTCCGGCAGCTAAAGGAATAGCGAACAAGTTATAGCCCGTGGCCCAAATGAGGTTCTGCACCATTTTACGGTAGGTGGCGTTGGCCAGCATGATGATGGCTAGGACATCGAGCGGATTGCTGCGGACCAGAATAATGTCGGCTGTCTCGACGGCCACATCCGTTCCAGCACCAATGGCTATGCCCACATCGGACTGTGCCAGCGCCGGGGCGTCGTTTACACCGTCGCCGGTCATACCGACGACCAGACCCCGGGCCTGCACTTCCTTCACCTTGGCCGCTTTATCCTGCGGCAGCACCTCGGCAAAATATTCATCCAGCCCGATTCGTTCCGACACCCATTGGGCCACCTGCTTATTGTCCCCTGTGAGCATCATGCAGCGAATGTTCATTGCTTTGAGCGACGCAATGGCCTGCTTCGATTCGGGCCGGACTATGTCGGCCAGGGCTATCGCGCCTTTCAACGCTCCATCAATCAGGACGAACACGACGGTCTTGCCCTCTGATTTCAGTCCTTCCGCCCGCTTGTCGGTGACAGAAAGCTTCTGCTCGCGCAGATAGCCTGGACTGACGACTTTGACCTGCTTGCCATTGACATTGCCCTCCGCTCCCTTGCCTGGAATAGACTTGAAACCTTCGACGGGCAGCGATTCCTTCGCTGACGCTACAATTGCCTTTGCGATGGGATGCTCGGAATGGGCATCAACCGCCGCAGCATAATTCAGCACTTGCTGTTCATTGATATCATTGGAGAATACAATGGTTTCGGTTACGCCAAACCGGCCTTCTGTGAGCGTGCCGGTCTTGTCGAAGATGATCGCCTGGAGTTTTCGGGAGCGTTCAAAAGCTGCGCGATTGCGGATCAGCAGCCCGTTTGTCGCGGCCAGTGCCGTGGAGACCGCAACCACCAGCGGTACTGCCAAACCAAGCGCGTGCGGGCAGGCTATGACCATGACAGTGACCGTGCGCTCCATTGCAAAGGCGAAGTCTCGGTTCATGACGAACAACCAGAGGAAAAGCGTGATGGCGCCTCCACCCAGGGCAATGAGGGTGAGCCACAGTGCCGCTGTGTTGGCGAGATCCTGCGTTTTCGATTTGCTCTCTTGCGCCTGCTTGACCAGGACGACAACCTGCGAGAGGAAAGAGTCTTTGCCAGTTCCTTTCACTTCGATAGTAATGGATCCCTCGCCGTTGATGGAGCCACCTATCACTTTACTCCCCATTTTTTTCGTGATGGGTTGAGATTCGCCTGTCAGCATCGCTTCGTTCACTGAAGTTTCTCCCTCCAGGACAGCACCGTCGGCAGGAATTTTCTCTCCGGGTTTCACCAGGACTTTGTCACCAATCACGAGTTCGCTGACCGGAACTTCTTTGATGCTCCCGTCGGGCATGAGCTTGTGGGCGTCTGAGGGCATGAGCTTTGCCAATTCCTCCAGTGCACGCGAAGCACCCATGAGCGACTTCATCTCAATCCAATGGCCCAGAAGCATGATGTCAATCAATGTTGCCAGTTCCCAAAAAAACATTTTGCCTGCGAGGCCGAACACGATAGCGCTGCTATACACATACGCTGTTGTAATGGCGATAGCAATGAGGGTCATCATTCCAGGCTTCAAAGATGTCAATTCATCGAACAATCCCTTGAGGAATGGCCAGCCGCCATAAAAGAAGACGATAGAAGAAAGTGCAAACAGGAGATAGATATCCCCAGTGAAGTGAATAGCCTCCCGAAGTCCGACCACCCTTTGCAGCATAGGAGAGAGAATAAGGATGGGAAATGTGATAACTATGGAGATCCAAAAACGCTTCCTAAAGTCCGCAACCATGCGTGCGTGATGCGCCCCGTGGTCATGCTTCTCCGTATGGTTTTGTCCTTCATGACCAGCGTGAGCTGTACCTATGGAATGTTCCTCATGCATATTATCTCCGTCCCTTTAGGCTACTTTAATTGGTGTTCGAAATTAAACCTTATCTCTTTATTTGCAGCCCTTACAGTAATCTCTAAATAGTATGTCCCTTTCCTGCTCATATCGAGTGAGTTCATAAAGGAGAATACGCTTCCCATCTTCATCCCGATGAGTTTCTTTTCCACATAGCTGTCGTTCGGCAATTGAATCTTTGCATTTACATCGGCCTCTGTTACCAGCTTTCCTGTCTTAGCATCCTTAAGTATCAAGTCAACCATATTTTTAGATGGCGTAACTTTGAGAGTGGCCTTTATTCCATTCTCTATTTTACTTACCCCCTCTGAAGGGACATGCTTCATTTCTCCCCAGGAAATACCTCCTATAAATGCAAATGCCGCAAACAGAGTAAAAAGTGTTATTAATGTGCTTTTAATCTTTATCTTCATTTTCCTCCTCCTTCATCTCTCGCCTCTTTCGAGGCACTTTTGGTTTTCTAAAAGAATATTCTACATACCGTAGAATGTCAAGGAAAAATTCAGGCAACTAATGTGGTAAATCTTTTTACTCTAAGGCAAATGGTTGATCTCTTTCGAAATCCGGACAATAGTAGTCGCGACTTGAAAAATCCTGCACCCACCCGTTATCAAGCCCATACTTTTCAATCCATCCCAGAACCTTGTCATACTCACTCTCGCGTATTGATCTCGTAAGTAGTGGATGATTTAGTGCCTTATGCGCAGGAAAGTATTGGGACATTGTGCTGATAAATGTCTTCTCTCCAATCTCTTCACTTATAAACCTGAAAACTGCCTCACTGTCAGACAGATTGTTGGGCAATACGAGGTGTCTGATTATCAACCCCTTTACTGCAATTCCCTTTTCATCAACCTCAAGATCACCAACCTGCCGTTTCATCTCACAAATTGCAGCCTTTGAATGAATCACATAATCCGCAGCCATTGAATATTTAAATGCAGTATTGTCATCATCATATTTTATGTCAGGAAGGTATATACCAATTATTCCATCCAGCAATTTAAGCGTCTCAATGGAATCATAACCGTTACTGTTATATACAAGCGGGATGTTAAGCCCCTCTGCTGCTGCTATTTCAACAGCCTTGACAATCTGGGCACTGCAATGTGACGGGGAGACAAAGTTAATGTTGTGACAGCCACTTGCCTGCAGTTCAAGCATGATGTCTGCAAGACGTTCAATACTTATTTCTTTATTTCTAATTGAACTTACAGGTTGAGAAATCTGGTGGTTCTGACAGAAGACACATCGCAGATTGCAGTAGCCGAAAAATATTGTACCTGAACCCCTTGTTCCTGAGAGTACAGGTTCCTCACCATGATGGATACAGTAGCTTGCAACTATGGGAAGGAGGCCGGAACGGCAGAATCCGTACTCATCCTTAGCCCTGTCAACCTTGCATTCACGTGGACAAAGCTTACACCCTCTGAGCTTCTCTTCCATGACCTCAGATCGTTTATGCAGTTCACCTGTGTGAAATAGTTCAAGATATTCCGGCATAACTGCATATTTTACTCCAAAAACATTGACATATCAAAATTATGTCCCGAATCTCTTCTCTATCCTGACCCCGATCTTGCTGAGGAATTCATTGGGGAGTTCGCCGCCGGCAAATATATATACATAGTCATTGGGTATATCAGTCACATCGTCTTTAATCGCTATCCTGACTGACTTCTCTCCTATCTCTTTAACATTGGAATTCAGTATAACTTCTACTGATTGTTTTTCTATCATCTTGTCAAGACGTTCTTTGTTCATTGGCTTTATACGGCTGAAGGCATCGCCACGATAGGAGAGCGTGACTACATTGCCCGGCTGGTCTGACAGGGCAATAGCAGCCTCGACAGCGCTGTCCCCGCCTCCCACGACTAACAGATGCTGGTCCCTGTGCTGTTCAGGTTCCAATAACCTGTATGCAACTTTAGGTAATTTTTCCCCTTGAACGCCAAGTTTTCTTGGTGTTCCGCGGCGACCGATAGCCAGCACTATCGTCCTTGTAACATACTCACCCTTATTGGTAAAGACCTTGAAACAATCATCGTCCTGTTTAACATCTGTCATCTTCTCTTGCGTCCTGATCTTCAGTTCGGACTTATTTATTACTGTCATCCAGAGATCAAGAAGGGCCTTTTTACTCGTCTCACCAAGTTTTACCTTTCCGTATATCGGCAGGTCCATAGGAGAGGTCATGACGATCTTATGCCGGGGATACTGCAGGACTGTTCCTCCAATATCCTCCTGCTCTAATGTGACAAACCTCAGGTTGTTTTCTACTGCCGCAAGGGAAGCAGATATCCCGGCAGGACCGGCTCCGATTATCACGGTATCAAGTATGTCATCCCGTTTCTTGTCAGCACTCCGGAGACGGCACAACATATATTCAATAACCTCACGTCCCTGAGTAACGGCATTTTTAATCAGTCCCATACCCCCAAGCTCACCGACGATGAAAACACCTTTCACGTTCGTCTCAAAATTAGGGGTTACATATGGTATATCTACTCCGCGAGTCTCTGTACCAAAGACAAGTTTGATTGCCCCTACAGGGCATGCAGAAGCGCATGCACCATGTCCTATGCAGTGTGAAGAATTGATCAGACTTGCACGCCCATTCACAAGGCCCAGAATATCCTTTTCAGGGCATGCGGTTGCACAAGCCCCGCTGCCTATACATACACCAGGGTCCACGAGGGGGTGTATATGAACCGGTTCATGGGTGCCGTATTCTCTTGCCTTGCTTATTTTCTTCAGGTTCTTTCTGCTCCTCTTGCTTTGATGCGCTACATATGCCCCTACCGCAACAGCAATAACTAAAGGTGAAATAATAGTATCTATCATCCGTTCCTCCGGTACTCATTATTAAAACTTATACATAATCCTTGAACTAAGTGTGTTTGTGCTGGATTCTTCAGCATCCCTGACCTGGTATGATAAAGACACGTTCCACATCCTGCTGATAGAATAATATCCTGACAAATCATACATAATAGCATTTTCGGTATAACCGGTAATATCGCTCGTGCTCTGCATATAAGCGCTATGCAGGGTCATTTGAAGTGTCTCATTAAAGAAGCGGCTGAATTGCAGTTCATACGTGTCATATTTGGATCCATAACTATCCGCCGTCGTCGCATTTAAATCCATGGAAATCTTACTGTTAAAAAGGTTGTCATTCCTGAGTCCTATCTGATAGGTTGTGGATCTGCTTAACTTTTGTTTCAGGGAATTATAGTAGAGGGTTTGAAGATTAAATCTTCCGTATAACGCATATTTGTCATTTAAGCGGTAATCACCCTGTATATAATATGATTGCTGTATGCTTGTATCTATAGCAAAGTTCATTGACTGATATAACTGGACTGCACGAAACTGAGTATACCCAATGGCAAATCCCTTCCGGTAATCAGGGCGGTAGGATAGTTCAACGATTGCATTAGAAAGATCAATGCCTTTTGATTTCTGATCAATATCTGCGGTAATAGTACCAAATAACCTGATTTTATTTGAAGGTGAATATGATGCTAATCCATACAGGTATTGTCTGTCTGTCTTGCCCTTATACCCATTATGGTTAAAGGCAAGATTGGCAGAGAGGGTCGGCTTGTGATAATAATAATAAGCTCCTGCAGCAGTAAAATTAGAGTTAAAACCCTGATTATATGGATCGGGCTTGGTCCCTGCAAAGAAGCCAAAACCAGTATCCTTGAATTGCCGGACTATATTTATACCATCCACTGACTCCGAATACTGCTCTTTTGGCATTAACCTCCCCGCTGCTATATAGTAATTTCCAATGCCTGTGTATTCAATGTTCAGGGCGTCAAAGCGTTCACTGCTGATACCCTTGTTGTAATCCTTTGAACCAAGGTTGTGTCGCTCTCTGCCTTCAAAATGAACCGCAATGTTTCCATCCTTGTTTAATTTTTCAGCGTCAAGGCGCAGCCGGGTTGTTAATAAATGAAAATCGTACGATGAGGAAGAGTCGTTGGAATAGTAGTCATCTATAGAGACAAGGCCATGATACTCGGCACCTGACACATGACTCGCTGGTAATATAATGATAATTAATATAGCTATGATGTATGTAACAATAGATGTCATTTTCATTCTATTCTATTTTCTACCAGCAGGGTGACATCGCAGACATTCAGAGTTCAGCGTCGTCTTATGAACTTTTTTCCCTCTTGCTGTATGACATTCAATACACCCGCCCTTGTTAGAGTAAGCCCCCCCTGGATGACATGAGGCACAGCTGCTCGGGTTAGTGCCTCCATGATTGAGAGGGAACGTAGTAGCGGGGTGAGTAAATGCCCATGTGGTCGTTGACTTATGACAGTTCTGACAAGTAGTCCAGTTGTTCGTTGTGTGACTTGCCGGACGTGCAGGTGTACTATATGTTGCATGACATGTCGTGCAGTTTGTCGTTGACGTGCCATGAGAAAAGGTCCATGCAGTAGTTGATGTATGACAATTCTGGCAAGTAGTCCAGTTGTTCGTCGTATGGCTTGCCGGCTTTACAGGTTTACTGTACGTTGCATGACAGGTCGTACAGTTAGTTGTTGAAGTGCCATGAGAGAATGTCCATGCAGTAGTTGATGTATGACAATTCTGACAAGTAGTCCAGTTGTTCGTCGTATGGCTTGCCGGCTTTACAGGTTTACTGTAGGTTGCATGACAGGTCGTACAGTTAGTTGTTGAAGTGCCATGAGAGAATGTCCATGCAGTAGTTGACTTGTGACAAGTTTCACAAATAGTCCAGTTGTTAGCAGCATGACTCGCCGGTTTTACAGGTTTGCTGTAAGATGCATGACAGCCTGCACAGCCGGTTGTCGCAGTAGGATGCGTAAAAGCCCATGATACAGTAGACTTATGACAGGTCTCACAGACAGTCCAGTTATTAGTTGCGTGACTTGCCGTCTTTGCAGGTTTGCTGTATGCCGTATGACAGCTTGCACAGCCGGTTGTTGCTGTGCCGTGGGAATAAGTGAATGTCCATGCAAGCGTAGACTTATGACAGGTCTCACAAATAGTCCAGTTGTTTGCAGTGTGGTTAGCAGGTTTTACCGGTGTGCTGTAAGTCGCATGACAGCTTGCACAGCCAGTCGTCAAAGTACCATGGGAGAAGGCCCATGTAGTGGTAGACTTGTGACAGTTCT